>CAZACO010000596.1:0-3257 GCA_964483185.1 uncultured Desulfobacteraceae bacterium | reverse complement strand
AAGGCCGTGGCCGACTCAGACTACAATCTTTTATCAGAGCCCCTGTTTCATAACAACACCCTCCTACCCTGCTGGGATGAGGCAATGAAAAAGGAGCTTCCCCGGTTGAAGCGACGGGTATCGGAGATTCGTGAGAAATGCCGGCATGGGTGATACTGGAAACTGGAAACTTGAAACACGAAATATCATCAATCATCAATCCCAAGGGGTTTCAGACTCCAGGGTTCGGGTTTCAGGGGTAACCAGCATCCAGTGTGTGCAGGTTTTTCAATCTTCAATCGTCAATCGTCAATATTCAATCCGATCATGCCCTGTTCATCAGGCCTGCGGCATACCCTGCCCCGAAACCGTTATCGATGTTTACGACCGTAACCCCGGCCGCACAGGAATTGAGCATCCCCAGGAGGGCGGCAATTCCCCGAAAACTTGCCCCGTAGCCCACACTGGTCGGCACCGCAATGACGGGTTTGTCGACCAGACCCCCCACCACACTCGGCAAGGCCCCTTCCATTCCGGCCGCCACCACAATGACCGCGGCTTTCGTGATCCTTTCCCAATGGCCAAGGAGCCTGTGAAGGCCGGCGACCCCTATATCAAAGATGGTATCGACCTCGTTGCCCATAAAACGTGCCACCACGGCGGCCTCCTCTGCCACGGGTATGTCGGACGTCCCGGCTGTCATGATCAGGATGGTTCCTCTCCCCGAGATCTTGATCGGCTGTTTGATCACCGTGAGCATCCTCGCTCTCTCATAGTAGGTGCAATCGGGAAAACGGGTCTGGATGTCCCTTGCCTTTTCAGGGGACAGGCGTGTTACCAAAACGTTTTCTTCCTGAGAGAGCATCTGTTCCATGATCCCGATGATCGCAATCACCTCTTTGCCTTCACCGAAAATGACCTCTGAAAGCCCCTTTCTGATGGTTCGGTGATGGTCGACGCAGGCAAAACCCAGGTCCTCGAACGGAAGGCTTTTGAGCCTATCGAGAACCTTATCGACCGTTATTTCACCCCTGTTGAGGCGATGTAAAAGATCCCTGAGGATATCCTGATTCATACGCTGCAAGACCCCGTTTTCAGCTGCAGAGCTTTTTTGCTAATTCCGCCACCCGTTTTCCGAGCTTCATCCCGTTTTCCTCGGTTTTCGCATCGGGTTCCCCTACGCAGGCAACGCCATAATGACCTGTTGCAGACAGGGGATCCCCCACGATGACCATGCCGTATATCAGGAGCGCCTGGATGATGGACATCATGGTAGTCTCCTTGCCGCCCGTGGGATCGCCCGAGGTGGTAAAAGCCGCACCAATCTTTCCCTCCATTTTCTTTCGGACCCCGACAAAATCATCAAAGACCTTTTTCAACTCAGCCGCCATTGACCCGAAATAGACCGGAGACCCCGCAATGATCCCATCGGAGGCCGTAAAATCCTCTTTGGTAACGTCACCGGCACTTTTCAGGACCGCCTCCACCCCTTCAACCTCTTTGACACCTTTGGCGATGGCCTCAGCCAGTCTCCTGGTATTCCCGCTCTTGGAAAAATAAAGAAGCAGTATCTGCATGTCAAAAGCTCCCCCTTTCCTGTTTCATTTGGTTCGTGGGCCCCCTGCCTGCCATGGGCAGAATTCCAGGGTGTTGTCCCAATCTGCTGTATGTTCTCAAAAATTCGTACCTGGTTGGAGGCGGCAAGCCTCCTGACTTTTTGCGAAGTTACAACCTGCCATCCAAAATCCTCAAAGGAGCCCCTTCTCCTTCAGGAAAGACATGGATCGGTGCCCGATGCTTGTGACCCTGCTCAGGGCCTGGGTGAGATGAACGACAGACTCCGGGGCAACGCCGGAGTGAATCATCACCATTGCCTGCTCAATAATCGCCTCGATATCATCCCAGGCAGCATCCCCTGTGACGTTTCTGGCGAGTTGAATCTCTTGGACGATCATATTGATTTTCATCCTGATGGTCTTTTCAGCGCCCGGCTTTTCGGGTATGGGAAGACCTCCAAGCAGTTCAAGGGCCTGTGAGGCCCATATAATACCTGATTTCACCTTTTCGCTTTGCGAAAAAGCCATAATTGCCTCTCGTTCGTTCATTTGACCATCATCTCCTTAACCGAATACCTATTCCTTCCATCCGTGAACCCCTATCAGATCTACAAAACGGCAGCCGCCCAGATTCTCCTGCGTATAAGTCCCCTTTTTCTTGGTCACTTTCATCAGCTCCTGGCTGAATTTATTGCCGATAGGAATGACAAGACGGCCGCCTTCAGCGAGCTGGTCAAGCAGCGGTCGCGGAAGCCTGGGCGCGCCTGCCGTGACGGTGATGGCATCATAGGGCTCGTATTCCTTCCACCCCAACGTGCCGTCAAAGGCCTTGAATAGGACGTTGTTATAATTCAGGTCAGCTAAGACGCCCCTAGCCCTGACCATCAGGGCCCTGATCCTTTCAACCGTGTAAATCCTGTCAGCCAATTTAGCCAAGATGGCTGTTTGATATCCGCTCCCTGTCCCGATTTCAAGCACCTTTTCGTCCCCTTTAAGCCCTAATGCCTCTGTCATGAGGGCCACGATATAGGGTTGCGAAATGGTCTGCTTGTGGCCGATGGGCAACGGATGATCGTTATAGGCTTCTGCCACCAAGGCCTCTTCCACAAAGAGATCCCTCCGGATTTCCTCCATGACCTCTAAGACCCTTCGGTCTTTGATTCCACGGGGAATTAACTGGGTCTTGACCATCTTTTCTCTGGCCAGACGATAATCATGGTTGCGGGTCATCTGTGCCTCTAAAACTCAGTCACTTATTTGGAAGCACGATAACACACTATTGCTGCAAATGTAAACTTAAGAAGGATATGACCTATCCCAATCCAGGCTTGACAACTACCTGATCGGGTGATAACTTCCCACCCTTCCTATTGTAATTCATTAGCACTATAACCGCATCGATATGTGGGGCAGGAGGATTTGATGAATTTTCAGGAACTGATAATGGCCCTTGGAACGTATTGGGCCGATTATGGCTGCTTGATCCAGCAGCCCTATGACTTGGAGGTGGGAGCGGGGACCTTCAGCCCGGCAACCCTGCTCAGGGTGCTTGGCCCTGAACCCTGGTCCGTGGCCTATGTGCAGCCTTCAAGACGTCCTACGGATGGGAGATATGGCGAAAACCCGAACCGGTTGGGGCATTACTACCAGTATCAGGTGATTATCAAGCCGTCACCGATCGATATCCAGGATATATATCTGGAGAGTCTGAAATCGTTGGGG
>CAZACO010000595.1:0-3259 GCA_964483185.1 uncultured Desulfobacteraceae bacterium | reverse complement strand
AACTTTGCGAGCTTTGCGCCTTTGCGCGAGATTTTGACTTTTTACGAATGCATCATCTTTTAAACTCGATAAACCCAATAAAGTCAACGAACTCAAGAAACCCTATCATCCAGTCCCGCTTTTCAGCGGGATCTACGCTTCGCTCCGACCCGCATCCACTATCCAGTATCGAGTAACCAGTATCAAGTATCCAGTATCAAGTAACCAGTTTCACACTTGACTCATCACCTTTCGCCAATTCGCCTGCTCGCCCATACGTCATGGTCATGGCAAGCAATTTGTCTTCAATGGCGGGAGTGATCTGACCGGGCTTAAGCCGCCATGTCCAGTTCCCGGAAGGGGTGGCCGGCCGGTTCATCCGGGCATCCCTGCCCAGGCCTAAGATGTCCTGCATCGGAATAACGGCGCTGTTTGCCACAGACATCATGACAAGCCGGATCATTTCCCAATTGATCTCATCGGCCGACGGTTTCCGATACAGATAGCGAAAGAGCCGCTTTTTTTCTTCAGGAGTGGCTTCGTTGTGGAACCATCCGTTCAAAGTGTTGTTGTCGTGGGTCCCGGTATAGGCCACGCAGTTTCGCGGATAGGTGTGCGGCAGAAACGGGTGCATCGGGTCGTCGTCGCCAAAGGCAAAGAGGAGGACCTTCATCCCCGGAAATCGATAGCGGTCCATGACCTCCCAGACATCGGGGGTGATATATCCGAGGTCTTCCGCGATCACCGGAAACCGGGAAAACCATTCCGTGAGGGTCTTGAACAAATCATCCGCAGGGACCTCTTTCCACGCACCGTTGATGGCCGTCTTTTCTTTGGCCGGGATCTCCCAGTACTTCACGAGTCCCCTGAAATGATCGATTCGAACCTTGTCAAAACAGTTGAATGTATGGGCCATGCGCCGGATCCACCAGCCATACCCGGTCTGTTTCAGTACGTCCCACCTGTACACGGGATTGTTCCACAACTGACCGGTTTCACTGAAATAATCGGGTGGAACGCCGGACACAGCCAGCGGGGCCAGGTCCTTGCCCAACTTGAATATGTGGGGGTTGACCCATACGTCCGCACTGTCGTAGCTCACATAGATGGGGAGGTCCCCGATGATTTCAATCGCCTTCCGATTGCAGTAGGATTTGAGGGAAAACCACTGTTTGAAGAGAACGTACTGAAGGAATTTCTCCTTGTCCACCCTTTGTCTCAGACGTTGCGTTGCCTCTTTCAGGGCATCGGGTTTTCTATCCCGCAGGGCCTCAGGCCACCCGTTCCATACCATTCCCTTGAACTCGGCCTTGAGGGCCGAAAAAAGGGCAAAATCCTCCAGCCAGCCTGAATGTTCCGAACAGAACGCCCTGTAGTCATCATGGACCGGCCCTTTCTGGAATTTCCGGAAGGCTTTTTCAAGTATCAGCTCTTTGTAGTTTCCTGCACCGTTATAGTCGATGCGCCCCGGGATAAAGGCTGCAGGTTCCGGGATATCTGTTTCAGAGATGAGCCCGTCCTTCAAGAGTCCATCCATCCCGATGAAGAGGGGGTTCATGGCAAAGGTGGAGCGGCTGAAATAGGGGGAATTGCCGCACATGGGATCTGTAGGATTCATGGGGAGGATCTGCCAGAAGAACTGTTTTGTCCGGCCCAGAAAATCCGCAAACCTGTAGGCCGCCGGTCCAAAATCCCCTATTCCGTGGGGCGATGGCAAAGAAGTGATATGGAGCAAAACACCACTTCCCCTTGTTATCATGTCCATCCTCGAGTCCTTTTCCGATCAATGTCCGGTTACAGCCCCATTTTTTCAGACAGGTCGCCAAGGACATATTTGGTCAAATACCTGTCTTTGCACATAATCGAATCGTTGCATATTCAGGGATGGGGATCAAGGAATAGTTTGCTGTCCAGCAGATAAGTCCGCTAATATTTTTGCTTGACAGCAACGTCTTGATGGTATGAGGCACCATGCGGCAGAGGTTCCCTCTCGGGTCACCACGGAGGCCGGGGCAACTATCGGTTGATCTGTTTGGCGATAACCATCCCGATTACGAACATCACAGCCATCACCGCACACATATAGCCCCAGTGGTAAGGGGCGAGTGCCGTGGTCTTAAATACCATGTTCATCACCGGCACATAGACAACCGCAACCTGGAGCAACACAGAAAGGACGATGGCCCCGAGAAGAAATGGGTTAGAGAAGAAGGAAAGCCTGTATTGGGTACGGATCATGGTAACCCGCACCATCTCGAGCATCACGATCGATGTGAAGGCCACCGTCCTCGCGACGGTCTCTCCCTCGGAAAGGAACCTGTTGAAGAGAAAGAGGACCCCTGCCGCCATGAGCACCGATATAACAACAATGTTTTTCGCCATGCTTTTCGTTATAATCGGTTCACCGGGGCTGCGCGGGGCCACATCCATGATCCCTTTTCGTATGGGATCAACACCCAGGGCAACCGCGGGAAGACCGTCCGTAATGAGGTTCAGCCAGAGGATCTGGGTCGCAAGAAGCGGCATCACGATCGCCCCGGAAGCGTCTCTGAAGCCGATCATCATGGCGATGAAAAGTATCAGGATCTCACCAAGATTGCTCGAAAGGAGGTAATTCACGAATTTCTTGATATTTTCATAGATACCTCTCCCCTGCTCCACTGCCTTTACAATTGAGGTATACTTATCATCAAGGAGCACCATGTCAGCCGTTTCCTTGGTCACGTCCGTCCCGGTAATGCCCATGGCGATGCCTATATCCGCCTCCTTGAGGGCCGGCGCGTCATTTATCCCGTCCCCGGACATGGCAACGACTTCTCCGGTCTCTCTCAGTGCCCGTACGATCCGTATCTTGTGCTCGGGGTTTACCCTCGAAAAAATAGAGGTTTCGCAGACGACATTTTTCAGGAGCTCATCATCCATCTTTTCAAGTTGTTCTCCGGTCACGGCATCACCCGTGATACCCAGTTGTTCGGCTATGGCCTCTGCCGTAAGCGCGTAGTCGCCTGTAATCATGACAGACCGAATCCCCGCCCTTCTGCACCTCTGGATTGCGCTTTTCACTTCCTCGCGGGGAGGATCTATCATCCCCTGCAGGCCCACAAAGATAAGTCCTCTCTCATCGGATGTATCAACATTTTTATCAGAAATCATCGGCTTATACGCAAAAGCCAGCACTCTCAAGGCCTGAGAAGAGAACTGTTGGATTGTTTCATTGGTTGCGGTCAGGGTGTCATCGGCGAGGGGGAGCACGGTCCCATTGATGTTCACCTTCGAGCAG
>CAZACO010000594.1:0-3261 GCA_964483185.1 uncultured Desulfobacteraceae bacterium | reverse complement strand
GATGCCGGGGGGCGTGGAATCATGGGGTGAACGGCCCCTGTATGCTTGCCCTCCGTTTTGAAATGATCGATCACGATTCGTATTTTTCCCAAAAACTGAGTTGCTCAAGGGGCTTTCTGGGTCTGGGTTTGGGATCCTCATCAGGATATCCCAGGGGAACCAGATCATGCACAAACATACTGTCTGGCAGGTTCATGACCTTGTGGGTGTCTTTGGCAGACATGGCCCCCACCCAGCAGGTACCTAAACCCTGGTTGACGGCCTCCAGGGTCATATACGCGATAGCAATCATAACCTGTTCGCCGGCCTTTATGGTCATGATCTGCTCGCCGAGACGGTGGGGCGCAAACAGATCGCTTTCCAGAACGACGTTATCCAGAATATCGTCGGTCCAATCCAGTGCCCCGACTTCCATGAGCTGTTTCAGGGTCTGTCGTTGCATTTTACGTGAAAAGACCTCTATCATACCGCAGCAAACAATAACAGCCGGCGCATTGGCGACCACAGGTTGTCCGCCGGCAGCATTTGCCAGTTCTTCTTTTTTGGTCTTATCCTGAACCACGATAAAACGCCAGGGTTGCGTGTTTCCCCAGGACGGCGCCCGCCGGCCTGCTTCCAGAACCTTTTCGATCTTCTCTTTTTCCACGGGTGTAGATTTCCACTTCCTAATGCTTACCCTCTTCAAAATAGCATTCGTTACATCCATCTCAAGTCCCCCTTCTCTTTTGGTTCAGTATTTTCGACCTCCTCCCTTCACTCTCTCCGGTTAAACCCGGAGACCTTTCACATGTGCTGGAATCACCTCCTTTCTGAAATCCTGCGGGTTTTATTGCGCCTGTTGACCTCTTCAGACCTTCCGCTCTCTTCCTGCCCAATATCCGGAGCGCAACTCTCTTTTCACTGTCTTTCCATAATTGCTCTTGGGCAGTTCATCCACAAAATCCACACATCGAGGCTACTTGTAACTGGCAATGAGCCCCAACGTTGCAAAAGTCAAGAGTAGACCGCATTTATAGGCCCTGTTTATGGGAAAGGAAGGTGGTCCTTGATTTCACTTTTGGAGGCGGGACGGATGACATATTCAGAATGACCGGTTCGTCTCGCCACTTCGCCGGCCCTGACTCTGGCTTTTTCTCTATTGGTGAAGAACCCGATCCGCACCAGATACCACGGTTGCCCCCCCGAGAGGTCCTCCATCACATAGACCACGCTCCCAAGCCCCTTGAGCTTGGAAGCGAACATCAGGGCAAAATCGATGTTCCGGTTGGCTGAGAGCTGTAACACCCAGAGCTTTTCGGCAACAGCACCCTGGAGCCTCTGAACCTCTTGCGGTTCGGGAATTCTTAGCCGCACGCCGGGATCGATGATCACGAATGGTGCGCCACCTCTCTGGTAGTAATAATCCATGACTCCCGGGTTGGCGCGATACAGGACTGTCCACATTTCGGGCTTGTTATAGATCTCAGGTCGTGCGGCTATCCCCCACAGGCATTCTCCTGGCTTTACTTCGTAGAAGCGCTCGAGTTTAGGCGGAGCCAGTGTTGGGGCTGGAGTCGCAAGCGGCTGAGCCTTAGCCGTTTTCTCGGGTGTGGCAACTTGGGGATGAACGACTGGAACCACGACCTTCTGGCTAATTATCTCAGCCTTCGCTGCCGATGGGGGTGGCTTGGAGGCTTGCTTCCCCCGTTGCATCAGGATGAGAAAAATGGCAAGGAGCACCAAGACCAAGAACACCAGCAGCAGAATCCAAAGCCGTTTGCGGGTAACGCCACCACCCTCGACCTGTTCACTGTTCTGGTTTTTCACGGTGTATCCTCCTTGTTCAAGGATTTCGTGAGACAAAGGGACGCCCTTCAGATTTTAGTGCTGATATGCCAATGCTGGGGTTAGGCCACGCTAACTCATTGATTATTCGCATTAACATCTCAAAAAAGAGGTATAGGGCCTCAACGGCTGCGTATCTCTCACTGATGTCTAATAGTTCTATCCAGTTAGCGTGGCCCGACGTCCATCGAATCGTTTACAGATCGGACAGCGAAGAAACCTTGTCGGCAACCTTTTCACTTCACAGTGGCGATGAAACAGGCGCCACTGCTTCCGGGGGGTGCCGGGCCAACATCATTATCCACAATGGTGAGCACCGCAGTGTTTGGGGTGCCGAGGCCTGCCCCACCCGTCGGACTGCTCAGGGTCAAGTTAACGGTCTTATCACCCTTCACGAGGGTGTCGTCAATAATGGCGACCGCGAAGGTCTTAGGGTCGCCGTCTCCGTCGGCCCATTCAAGGGTGCCGCTGGCGGCGGTATAATCCTCCCCGGCCGTGGCAGTGCCGTCGCTGGTGGCATAGTCCACCGAGACCGCGTCTTCACTTCCGCCCGCTCGGGTCACGGTGATGGTGACGGTTCCACCATCCTCATTCACGGTATAGGCATCCGTAGAGAACTGAAGCGTGCCATTACCATTCTCGTTAAATGTGGCAATAACGGTCTGATCGGCATTCATGGTCACGGTGCAGACGCCGCTTCCGCTGCACCCTCCTCCGCTCCACCCGGCAAACACGGAACCGGCATCAGCTGTGGCCGTGAGGGCCACCTGTGTACCGTCATCATAGTCCTGGGCGCAGTCGACACCGCAGTCGATACCGGCAGGGGCGCTGGTAACAGTGCCCCTGCCCGTGCCATCCTTCTGAACCGTCAGGGTGTACGGCTGTGCCGACTCCGTGATGGTCCGATCGAGGAGATTGCCTGCATTGTCATAAGTATATTGGATACTTTTGCCGCCCCCGTAGTCGGTTTTGACAAGGCGACCGGCACTGTCATAGGTGTAGTTGATGGCGCCTGCGGAAGCAGATACCGCGAGAAGAGGGCAAAGGAGCAGGAGAAGGAGCGTGGCCCGGATGTTCGCTTTATTTCTTTTCATGTTTTCCTCCGGCATTGTTATGTTCCTACAATCATTCCTCATTAAGGTACGCCTTTGTTCCAGCTTTAGCGCCTGCATTCACAATCATACCTGACGCCGATACAAGCTGTTAATTTTCCAAATGTAATTGTATCTTGAATGTAAAAGCTCATCCTTTGGAACTCCACATCAGATATATTATTATTACTCCCCCATTTTGGTGTTGGGGCGGGAGCAGGCGTGGAAGATACCTCCGGATCCATATAGAACAGGGTGGTGCGCTTCGGTCTTGGAGTGCCAATTTCACTGGGTGTTTCCTGTAATGGGTTCAGATGCTTTTGTGTTTTAACCATCTGGGTTACCT
>CAZACO010000593.1:0-3274 GCA_964483185.1 uncultured Desulfobacteraceae bacterium | reverse complement strand
GTGTGCTTTGTGTCTCTGTGTGATAAATTTTTGGTTGCGGCTATCCGCGTTAGAAATAATTCCTGTAGCCGATTCTTCTGAAGCTCCAAGACGATCACTCCTATAGGCTTCCCCCTCAAATAAATTCGAGGAAGCTATTTCTCTGTCGAATATGCAGAGTTGACTGGAACGAAATAATGCTGTAGTTTTGGCAAAATTTGGCACATTTACGTACCACCTCTAAATTGAGGTCGCCATGCCCGCACCGGCCAGGATACTGGAACTGACAGAGAGATTCGATGACAACCTCGAATCCTACAAAAAGGGGCAATACAACGAAACCCAGGTGCGCCTCGAATACATCAACCCTTTGATGGAAGAACTGGGCTGGGATATAACCAACAAACAGGGCTATTCCGAAGCCTATAAAGACGTGATCCATGAAGATGCCGTCAAGGTTGGTGGTCTTACAAAGGCACCGGATTATTGTTTTCGTGTCGGCGGCACCCGCAAGTTTTTCCTGGAGGCCAAAAAGCCATCTGTCAACATCAAGGAAGACACCCACCCCGCCTATCAACTGCGCCGCTATGCATGGAGTGCCAAGCTTCCCCTCAGTATCCTCACAGACTTTGAAGAGTTCGCTGTTTATGATTGCCGGGTGAAGCCAGTCAAGACAGACAAGGCCTCAACTGCCCGTATCATGTATCTCAACTATACGGATTACAAAGACAAATGGGACGAGATAACCGGAATCTTTTCACATGAAGCGATCCTGAAAGGCTCTTTTGATAAATATGTAGGATCAAAACGTGTGAAAAAGGGCACTGCTGAGGTTGACACAGCGTTTCTGGCAGAAATCGAGCGTTGGCGTGAGCTTCTTGCGAGGAATATTGCCATTCGGAATCCGGCCCTTTCCCAAAGGGAGATCAATTTTTCAGTCCAGCGAACAATAGACAGGATTATCTTTCTTCGGATCTGCGAAGATCGAGGGGTTGAAAACTATGGAAGACTTATGGCTCTTCAAAACGGCGACAGGGTCTATAAACGCCTTTTCCAGATTTTTAGAGATGCTGATGCCCGTTATAACTCCGGTCTGTTCTATTTCCGACCAGAAAAAGACCGTTCTAATGATATCGATGCCCTCACTCCTGATCTGACTGTGGATGATAAGGTACTCAAGGACATCCTCAAAAATCTCTATTACCCTGACAGCCCGTATGAGTTTTCTGTCCTCCCGGCCGACATTCTGGGGCACGTCTATGAACAGTTCCTCGGAAAAGTCATCCGCCTTACTCCGGCACATCGTGCAGTCATTGAATTCAAGCCAGAGGTGAGGAAGGCAGGAGGGGTCTATTACACACCCACCTATATCGTCGATTACATCGTCAAGGAAACGGTCGGAAAGCTTGTTGAAGGAAAGAAACCCGGGCCTCGTGGCGGAGTCAGCAAACTCAAGATACTTGATCCCGCATGTGGATCGGGCTCTTTCCTGCTCGGTGCTTACCAGTACCTCCTGGATTGGCACCGTGACGAATATGTAAAGGATGATCCGGTCAAGTGGGCGAGGGGCAAAAATCCCTGCCTGTACCAGAAATCGGGTGATGATTGGCGACTGACAACGGCTGAACGGAAACGGATTCTTCTGAACAATATCTATGGAGTTGATAAGGACGACCAGGCAGTTGAGGTCACGAAACTATCCTTGCTGCTCAAAGTCCTGGAAGGCGAGGATGAAGAGACAATCCAACGCCAGCTTTCCTTGTTTCAACAACGTGCCCTGCCTGATTTGGGCGATAATATCAAATGCGGCAACTCCCTGATTGGGTCGGATTTCTATGATGGGCAACAGATAAATCTCTTCGATGATGAAGAGATGTACCGCATCAACGCCTTTGACTGGGACGATGAGTTCCCGGATATCATGAAAAATGGCGGATTCGATGCCGTCATCGGGAATCCTCCATATATAAGAATCCAAGCCCTGAAAGAATGGGCACCAGTTGAGGTGGAGTTTTACAAAATCAACTATGATTCTGCGAGCAAAGGGAATTATGACATTTATGTTGTATTTGTCGAAAAGGGATTAAGTTTGCTCAATGAAAAAGGGAAGCTAGGATTTATCCTCCCCCATAAGTTTTTTGAAGCCAAATATGGAGAAGCCCTGAGGAAAATAG
This sequence comes from uncultured Desulfobacteraceae bacterium, assembly GCA_964483185.1. Taxonomy (GTDB): domain Bacteria; phylum Desulfobacterota; class DSM-4660; order Desulfatiglandales; family Desulfatiglandaceae; genus CAZACO01. The sequence goes on along the minus strand of CAZACO010000593.1, from coordinate 1,121 downwards.
TAGCTTCGGGTAATCACCTCTCTAAGATCGTTCACTTTGGCGATCAACAGGTTTTTTCTGGAGCGACTACATACACCTGCTTGTTATTTTTGGACAAATCGGGAAATCAACAATTCAACTATGTCAAGGCACATCAACTCAATGTATGGCGAGTTGGCGATAAAGTTGAAGAAGGAGAGATTCAATCCAAAAACGCTGATGAGAAAGAATGGAATTTTTCCGTGGGGAAGAGTTCCGATCTTTTTGAGAAATTGAACAAGATGCAAGTCAAGCTTGGGGATGTAACCCTGCGAATCGCACAAGGTATTAGGACCAGTGCCAATAATATTTATGTGCTTGATCTGATTTCCGATGAAGACCGCCTTGTTCAAGCTCGTTCTAAGGAGCTTGACTGCACAATTCCATTAGAACGTAGCATCCTTGCGCCGTTCTTGGATGGCCGGGAAATCAAATCTTACCGAAATCTCTATTCAGGCAAAGTTGTAATCATCCCCTACCGCATTGATACTGGACAACCAATTATTATTCCGGAGAAAACACTGAAAAAAGAATACCCTCACACTTATGAGTATCTGAGAGAAAACAAGACATATTTAGAAAACCGTGAGCGTGGAAGGATGAAGGGCTCCAATTGGTATGGATACGTATATCCAAAAAACATTGAAGTCATGGCAACGCCCAAATTGTTGGTACCGGATATTTCAGATCGCCCTTGTTTCTCTTTCGATTCTCAAGGTGAGTATGCATTTACGAGCGGGTATGGAATACTCCTCAAAGAATCTGTTACTGAATCGCCCAAATATGTTTTAGGGTTGCTTAATAGTAAGGTGGCGGATTTCTACCTGAAACGAGTGAGCACAACTATAAGGGGGGGATTTTTCAGGTATTTTAAGCAGTTTATAGAAAAAATTCCGCTCCTCACGATGGACTTTAGCAAAGCATCCGACAAAACAAATCACGATAGGATGGTTGAATTCGTCGACCAAACCATAAATGCGTATAAACAAATGGAACATGCGAAAACACCCCAACAGAAAACTGTCCTCCAGCGCCAAATCGAGGCCATTGACCGCCAAATAGACAAACTGGTCTATGAACTTTATGACCTGACAGATGAAGAG
>CAZACO010000592.1:0-3278 GCA_964483185.1 uncultured Desulfobacteraceae bacterium | reverse complement strand
TTCGGTATGCTCGTCTCACAGAATAACGGGATTGTGGAGGTCGTGGCGGAAAAAAGATACGGAGAGATCCTGGGCATCCATCTTATCGGAGAAGGGGCCTCTGAGATGGCGGGACAGGCGGTCCTGGCCATTCAGATGGAGGCCACCCTGGAAGAACTGGCCCGATCCACCTTCCCCCATCCCACGCTGAGCGAATCGGTTGCCGAGGCGGCAAGAGAGTGTCTTGGCAGGCCTATTTTTCTTCCCTGACCGGTTTGAGCCTGCCCCCGGATAAACCGGAAAAGTGCCTGACAAGAACCGCCATGTCAGGGTTCCCTGGTTCCCTTTTGTTGGGAAAAAGAGATGACCCGCTCCATGGCATCGGGGTCGGTGACGGACAGGAGGAACTGGTCCCTGTCCATGTGCGAGGCCAGTGAGTCCAGGGCCGTGGCCAGGGCGTTTACAGTCTGCTTGGTCATGGCCGCGGGCGCGGGCTTGTCAGCCGCCTTTTCGGCGATTTCCACGGCCTTTTCCAGGGCATGGCCGTCTTCCGTGACCCACTGGGCAAACCCCCAGTCAAAGGCTTCCCGGGCCCCCACGTCTTCCCCGAAGATAATAAGTTGCTTGGTCCGGGCCGGGCCCACCAGGTGCAGGAGCCGGGGAAGGGTCCCCCAGCTCATGTTCATGCCCAAGTCGATCTCCGGGGCCCGGATACAGGAGGATTCCGCCATGACCCGGAAATCCAGGGCCGAGGTCAGGCTCACGCCGCCGCCCAGGCAGAAACCCTCGATGGCCGCCACCGTCACCTGGGGCACGTCCTCCCAGGCCTGGCACATGGCCGGGGCGTATCCCAGGAACTTCCGTTTTTCCGCCAGGGAGGCGGTGGCCAGGTCCAGAGAGGCCATGTCCGAAAGATCCATGCCCGCGCTAAAGAATTCCGGACCGCCCGTCAGCACGACCGCCTTGAGGTCCGTGCGGCGCATGAACTCCCCGGCGAGGTCCGTCAATTCCCGGATCATGAAAAGGCTCATGGCATTCTTCTTTTCCGGCCGGTTCAAGGTCACCACGGCCGTGGAGCCCTCTTTCTCGACCAAGAAAAAACCCTTGTCGTTTAACATGGTTACACCTTTTTGACCGCATTCGGCTTGACGCGGTCCCATCCGTTTTTTTATATGATCGCCAAAGAAGTATGCGCGGGCCGGACAGCCTTGTCAAGGAAAGCGCATACGATCGTGAAAAAAGCCTCCTCGAAACGAAATCGAAGGGCGGCTTCAGAGGGGAAAGCCGTTATCCTTCGAAATTGTCAGCAAGCATATTAGCCACTCTCGCTATCAGGTCAAGAGTCTCATCTATATTGAAATGATCAAAATCCGCAGATCGAAGCACAGGTTTCAACTCACCTTCCAATTGCCGAACGAGTTCTCGTCTATATTCCAAAGAGACGTCAACGGGGGTGTTCCCCGGTACGTTGATCTTCCTTCTCACCATCATAAGGAAATCATGGTCTTCAAGATCGAGTTTCATTTTTCGAGCAGCATGAAAAAGGTCGAATAGATCGCGGATCGCAGGATCTTTTCTGGTAAGGGCTGCACGGACCTTTTCTGCGTAAGCCTCTCTCATTTCAATCGCGTTCACGGAATAAAGGGGGATCAGAGGCCGGCCGGTAAAGGGGTTCACAACGATTGTTCGAGCCTCGCTCCTCACGGGAGGACTTAGAAGTGGTTCATGGATCCCGACTTCAATCTTGATCCTCTCCTGCTTATCCATCACAGCCGAAGGGTATTCAGCATACCCAATGTATTGTCTCGATTCATTATGTCCTCTGAATTCCTTTGAAACAGAAACCTCGGGAATGACACCAGGCAGCTGCCTGAACAGGATCTTGACCGGGTCCATCTTAAAACGTCGTCGGTTCCGCGGCGTGTCCGCTGCAACCGGTATCACCAGATCCAGATCCTCGCTGAGTCTGTAAAAATCAGCATAAATCTTACTCAGGCAGGTTCCTCCTTTGAACACCAGCGTCGTGTCGCCGGAAAAGAAGTATTGCAGAATCAGCGAAGCGTAGTAATCCTTCTCGATCAGTCGTGAGGTAAACCCGGTAGAAGCTTCCGAATAGGATAACGCCTCCCGGAAGATATCCGGGTCCGTGTGGTGGGGATACGAGAAGTGGACATTACCCATTGACAATAAGTCCCCATTTCCGGTTGATTTTTCCTCGGGCGAGCCTGCCGGGAACCCAGGGAATCAGGGCGCTGGAAGCGCTGAGTTGACGCTGGAGCCGGTTTATGCGCCTCGAATTCGGAACGAGGGTATCCAGCAAGTACCCGATTCGCCTGATCGTCGCCATATTCCCGTATTCGGCTGCGACCTCGATAAGTTCTGCTTCAAGTCCGGGGTTATTTTCAACCTCCTGTTTGATCCAGTCATATCCCCGCGGCAGACCGTTGAACCGGGACCAGTCGTAAACAGCGTCCATCAGGGTTCTGGGCCTGGAAGAGTAGAGTATTTCTGCATCCCGGGCGCGAACGGCATTGACGGATCCAAGCCGCGCCTCAGCAACCTTGATGAACTGAAATGCCAGATTACCTATGGAGCGTTTTGCGGAAATACGGTTATTGTAGAGATAGGTGACGGTTGGGATCTGGTCATCAAAACCGTAGAAATTGAATGCTGTCGGCCCGCAGATTTGATAGTTGCCGTCCTCTTCCTCCATCAATTTATGGAGAATCACGGCGGCTCCTGGGCTGTATTTGCCGCCGGCCGGAATGCGGGAGGGTACAAGATATATTCCCCGTTTGAGCCTCACAATCCAGCCCGAGGATGAAAGACGCCGAAACAAGTCCCTTTCCTGTGCTCCGGTTATCCCCAGTACAGGCGCAATTTCTCCCGTGCGGACGACCTCCAGGTTCTTGAGTTGAACATATGCGAAAAACCGTGATGAAAGGCTTCCCAGTCCAGGACCTTTGGGCTTCATGATATTTCTCTCAAATGGGTTTATAGCCCATTATCATAAAATATCGTAGAGGTCAATCTATTTCACCATCTTTGTAACATCCGACAATCAGGTGGTATCCTGCCCCAACCAATACCTCCATGTGAATATTGCCGCGCCTTCCCTTTAACGGTTCCAGAACACGATCTGAAGATCCAAAAAGTAGAGCTCCTGAGCTGAATTATTTGATTATTGAAGGGCACCCCCAGCCATAACGCGCCCTTTTATCCTTCCTCATCTTTTCGCACGAAGAGAAATTTATAATTTTAGTCGCGGTAGGAATGTCGGTTACCCGGCACCCCCCGCA
>CAZACO010000591.1:0-3281 GCA_964483185.1 uncultured Desulfobacteraceae bacterium | reverse complement strand
TGCATATGGGCCACGCCCTGAACAACACCCTTCAGGACATCCTCTGTCGTTTCAAGAAGATGAAAGGGTACAATGTCCTGTGGCAGCCGGGCACCGATCATGCGGGCATCGCCACCCAAAACGTCGTGGAAAAGGATTTGGCTGCCAAAGGCACAGACCGGCACACGGTGGGAAGGGAGAAATTCATTGAACGGGTCTGGGAATGGAGAGAGAAATACGGCGGGCTGATCATCAATCAATTGAAAAGATTGGGCTGCTGCTGCGACTGGAGCAGAGAACGATTTACCATGGACCAGGGGCTCTCTGAAGCAGTACGGGAGGTCTTCGTGCGCCTCTATGAGGAAGGGCTCATTTATCGTGGAGATTATATCATCAACTGGTGCCCCCGATGCCATACCGCCTTGGCCGAACTCGAGGTGGAACATAAAGAAAAAGAAAGCCATCTTTATTACGTTCGCTATCCGTTTGAAAGCGGCAAGGGTCACCTGACAGTGGCAACGACCCGTCCGGAAACGTTGTTGGGAGACACTGCCGTGGCCGTCAACCCCGACGATGAACGGTATTCAAGTTTGTCAGATACCCATGTCCTGCTGCCTGTCCTCAACAAGCCGATCCCGATTATCTTTGACAAATATGTGGACATGGCATTCGGCACCGGGGCCTTGAAGATCACGCCTGCCCATGATCCAAACGACTTTGAAATAGGAAACACCCACCAGCTTGAAAGGATCAAGGTGATCGATGAAGACGGCATCATGAATGAACTGGCAGGTCCTTACCAAGGGATGGACCGCTTTGAATGCCGTGAACGGATCATCGAAGACCTGAAGGATGACGGGCTTCTCGAAAAAATCGAGCCTTACCAGAACGCGATCGGGCACTGCTACCGCTGTAAGACCATGATCGAGCCGCTCCTTTCAAAACAGTGGTTTGTGAGGACCGGCCCGCTTGCCAAAGAGGCCAGCAATGCGGTCAGGGAAGGAAAAACCAGGATACTACCTGCCAACTGGGAGGGGGTTTATTTTGAATGGATGAATAACATCAAGGATTGGTGTATCTCCAGGCAGATCTGGTGGGGGCATCGAATTCCTGCATGGTACTGCCAGACATGCGGGGCGGTCCAGGTGGCAAAGGAGGCACCCCTGCGCTGCAACGCATGCGAAGGTCAAGACCTTGTTCAAGAAACAGACGTACTCGATACGTGGTTCAGTTCGGCCCTCTGGCCATTTTCTACCCTGGGCTGGCCCGACGCCACCCCCGAACTCAAGACCTTTTACCCGACTGCTGCCCTGGTGACCGGTTTTGACATCCTCTTTTTCTGGGTGGCCCGGATGATGATGATGGGGATCCATTTCATGGGAGATATCCCTTTCAGGGATGTCTATATCCATGCCTTGGTCAGGGATGCGGAAGGGAAAAAGATGAGCAAGTCAAAGGGAAATGTCATCGACCCCCTTGCGGTAATGGACCAGTTCGGCACGGATGCCTTTCGTTTTACCCTGGCGGCCTTAGCGGCCCAGGGGAGGGATATCAAACTCTCCGAAGAGAGGATCCTGGGGTATCGCCATTTTGTCAATAAGATATGGAATGCTGCTCGATTTGCACTGATGAACCTGGGCAGTGGGGAGGCCCCAGAACAGGATGAAACGGCCTGCTCCCTGGCCGACCGATGGATTTTGACAAGGCTCGGGCAGGTCAGCCAAGAGGTGGACCGTGCCATAGAGGCATATCAGTTCAATGAGGCTGCCAGCCTTTGTTATCAGTTTGTCTGGCATGAATTGTGTGACTGGTATCTTGAAATGGCCAAAAAAGAGCTTTACGGGGAGGATGGGGCGCTCAAGGAATCTGCAAGACGTGTTGTCCAAGAGACGCTTATGGGCGCCTTGAAGCTGCTTCACCCCTTCATGCCCTTTATCACCGAAGAGATATGGCAAAGGCTCCCCGGAACAGATGGGAGTATTATGACGGCCAGATTCCCTGACCCTTCTGATTTACCAAAAGATGAAGCCGCCTTAAAGGAGATGGCCCTCTTGATAGGGGTGATTACGGGGATACGCAATATCCGTGGAGAGATGAATATACCCCCCTCAAAAAATGTCAATATCGTCATTGATGCCGGGAGCAAGGCGAATGAGGACATCTTAGGCCGGAATCTGGCCCACATTCAGACCCTTGCCAAGGTGGACGATGTATCCATCGGCACAGGCCTTTCCAAACCGGAGAAATCGGCGACAGCGGTGTTTGATCAGACCTCGGTTCATGTGCTGCTAAAGGGGCTGATTGACTTTAGGGAAGAGGAAAAAAGGGTGAAAAAAACGATCAACAGGATTCAAAAGGAGATGGAGGCCTTTGAAAGGAAGCTTTCAAACAGGGGATTCCTGGAAAAGGCCCCGGCCGAGATCGTAGCCGAGGTAAAGGCCAAGGCAGAAGGCCTCTCCGCCAAGCTCTCAAAGCTGAAACAGAACCTGTCATTTCTGGAGACACTCGATGACTGATCAGTGCCCCATGGCGGACCACATCATCAGGCTGGCCCTCGATGAGGACCTGGGGACCGGCGACGTGACGACAGATGCCATTGTGGACCCGGATCTGAGGGGCGAGGCCTACCTGATTGCCCGGGAAGAACTGGTCCTGGCCGGGATGCCGGTATTCAAGCGGGTTTTCTCTGAATTGGGCGCAGAAACAGTCTTTGAGGAATTTTACAGAGATGGGGATTGCATACCCCCGGATACAAGGGTCTGCCTCCTGAAAGGCCGGTTAGCGCCCATACTGAGGGGCGAGAGAACGGCCCTCAACTTCCTTCAGCGGATGAGCGGCATCGCCACGCTCACACGCCGGTATGTTGAACGGGTCAAACCCAACAGGGTCAGGATCTTAGACACCCGGAAGACCGTGCCGGGTCTCAGGTGGTTTGATAAGTACGCGGTCAGGATGGGCGGGGGGTTCAATCACCGCTTTGGCCTGTCGGACGGGGTCCTGATAAAGGACAATCATATTGCAGCGGCCGGCTCCATTTCCAAGGCCGTAAGGCTTGCCAGGGAATACGCTCCGCACACGCTGAAAATCGAGGTCGAGGCAGAAGATTTGGCCGGTGTGGAAGAGGCCTGCCGGGCCGGGGCAGAGGCTATCTTGCTCGATAATATGCGCCCCGGGGAATTAGTGAAGGCCGTGGAATTGATCAACGGGGCGGCCATGATCGAGGCCTCTGGGGGCATTACGCTAGACACCGTCCAAGATGTCGCCGCTACCGGTGTGGACATGATTTCCGTGGGCGCCCTTAC
>CAZACO010000590.1:0-3301 GCA_964483185.1 uncultured Desulfobacteraceae bacterium | reverse complement strand
ATTCGATGAGGCCTTCCTTTTCAAGGTCATCAAAGCCGGTTTCGGAAATAGAAGAAAAATGCTTAAAAACGCGCTTGCTGCCAGTGAACTCAAGCTCGATTCAAACGAAGCCGCTCAATTACTGGAATCTTCGGATATCGATCCTTTTCGGCGAGCCGAAACGCTCAGCGTCAAAGAGTTTGTTACGCTGAGCAACACGCTGCTCAAATTAAAACATGAGCAAATGGATTAATTGTCTTTTTCCGGTTTGACGATAATGGTTGCCGCCTTGCGATTGTCCAGATAATGCTTGGCGAGCTCTGAAATCTCTTCTTTTGTTATCGCAGCATAATCCGACTGTATGGTCCGGCACCATTCGAACTGCTGGGGATTTTGTTCGGATCCGCTAAGAACCGTGTTCAACCAGTAGTCGTTTTTGCGCTTTTGATCTTTTATGCCTGTGAGTGTCGGGGCAAGCGCTCGCTCCAGTTCGTCCCCGGAGGGACCGTTTTCAGCCAGGTCCGATATTAATTTCTTTACGACGCCGGCAACCGCATCAGCTTCTCGGGGAGCGGCTTGCACCATGATTTGAAACACGCCATATCCCGGATATGCGCGGCTCGGGTGGTTAAAAGCAAAAGTGGAATAGGCCGCTCCCAACTTTTCCCGAATTTTTTCCCGCAGCCTGTCGGAAACGATATCTGCCAGTATAGACAGACGGCGGGTTCTATTAATATTCCATAAATCTTCTGTCGGGTAGGCAACCACCACCAGGCTCTTGGGGATTTCAGTTTTAACGGATATCCGCAGGGACCGATTAGCTGGGAACTCGGGTAAAGATGGCGGCTTGTGGTCGCCCGGACTTTGTTTTTGAGGAAGGTTCCCGAGATATTTGGATACAACGTTTAGAATATACTCCGTATTAAAATCTCCAACCACTGAGACTTCAATATCTTTTGTGTTGATTGAGGTGCCGAACCAGGAGCGAACATTCTCAAGGGTCAAGCGCTTGAATACGTCATGGTCGGGAAGACCGAAACGACTGTCTCCCCCGGCAAGGAAACGCTTTCCGGCATTCATCATCGCACCGTCGATTGAACCCTCAAGTTCCCGGTAGTCTTGATTGAACCGCTCCATCGAAAGCATATACGCATCTTTTCTGAACCCGGGATCGACCAGATGGGCATATAATAGCTGAAACAGTAAAAGCACTTCTTCTGACACCGTTTTCCCACTGAAGTAAAAGCGGTCCTCTCCAACACCGAAAACGACTGTCGTGCTTTTTCCGGCCAAGGCGCGTTCTATTTCTTCCTTTGTGAGTTGGCCGAATCCGCTTTCATTAATAACCATTGTGCTCAATTCAGCCAGTCCGGGTTTATCAGACGGTTCGGCAGAGCGGCCCGCACCGAACGTGAGCTTGACCAAAACCTCATCGGCTTTGAAATTCGTCTTTTTGAGGTTCAGGCGAATACCGTTTTCAAAATCAACCTGCGCAATTCCAAGGTCGGAAATTTTTGACTGCCGAAGAATACGGGCTTGTCTTTTCGGTTCAGCAAGATAAGGAAACAGCACCTGTTTAGATTCAGCCGGCTTTGATACGATGACCTGACAACTTTTGTTAAAAACTGAGCGTATCTGATCATCAGGACCCGCAGCCTTGCCGGTCAGATTTGTATTACCGGTTACAGAAACAAGTCGATGCCCAGGCGACCATGTTTGCTTGAATGCAGCGTGAACCTGATTTGTTGTCAGGGTTTTGATCATCGGTGCCAGCAGATCTCTTTCCTGTGCGGGCGACATGAAAACTTTGTCTTCATTCAGGCACCCGATTATCTTGTAAGCCAAATCCCGGCTGTTGCGTGTCGCTGCTTTTTTGACAGCCTCGTCAAGATTTGCAAGAAGCTCTTTTTTAACCCTCTCGAGTTCTGACGCTGCAAATCCGTATTCCAGGGCCTTGCGCAAGGTTTGTTCGATAAGCCCGAGCGATCCCTCCCAATGTTCCGGGCTGCCTTCGGCAGATATTTCGGCATATTTAATTTCTTTTAAAAAATTTCCGGAACCGACGGAAGCCGAGGTAAACGGGGTGGCTGCTTTGCCAACCAGGGCGTCCAGCCGGTTCTGGACGATTCGATCGGCAACATCAGCCATCAGTCGACGGCTTTGCGCGTCAACCGAATCCGGTGTGCTTGGAACCCTTTGCACGATTTCGATGCTGACTTCGGTACTGCCGGCTTCCGGATCAAAATAGTAGAAAGGCTTGATGCCCTCATGATGGATGTTTCCCAAGTCAGGCTCCGGTTCAGGCGGCGCGCGCGATGATATGGCTGAAAATTTTTCTTTAATAAGCGCCGCTGCCATGTCAACATCAAAATCTCCTACCATAACAAGTATCATTTTGTCCGGCCGATACCATGTATCATAGAAAACTTTAAGCTGCGGCCGATCGGCTTTATTCAAAACCGTTTCAATTCCGATTGGAAACCTTCTCGATATCCTGGCGTCCGGGAATTCAAACTTCATCTTGGCAACATAGCTTCGATACGATGCTGAATCCCGGGTGCGCTTTTCAGCCAGAATGACAGGCCTTTCTGCGTCAATCTCCGACTGCAAAAGGAGTGCTCCTTCCGCAAAGTCTCGCATGACAACGAATCCCTGCTCCAGGCTTTTTTTGCCGCTGTCCGGCAGAAGCATGTCGTATACGGTTTGGTTAAATCCGGTGTGAGCATTGGCATCGTGCCCGAACTGCATCCCGATGCTCTGAAAATATTTTACAATTTCACCGGGTTTAAAATTCTTGGTGCCGTTGAAAAGCATGTGTTCGATAAAATGCGCCAACCCTTGTTGCGTGTCGGATTCCTCTATTGATCCTGTCTGGACGTTCAGGTGCATGCTGACCCTGTTTTTGGGTTCATGATTCGCCATTAATACATACCCGAAGCCATTATCTAATTTCCCAAACACAGCGGCGGGATCCGGCGGAATATCACTCTTTTCATGGGGCCATGCATTTCGCACGCCGGCATTATCAGAAGCGGCTTCGGCACCGGACAGGTGGATGAGAGGCTCTAGAAAACAAAAGATGTTTTTACCGCCGGCACCCGGCATAACGGAGAAAAAAAGCAATAAGAGCGTTATTATTGCAGTCCAGGCAAAACATCTTGAGATACAGGAACGAATCGGTTTATTTGACATGAACATGCTCCTTTGGAACAACTAGAAGCCATCTCAAAAAAAGGATTTTGGTTCAAGATCAAGGCGGGACCGAGTTTCAAGCCGCAGGCATACTCAAGTATGTCGAGGACTTGAAACGAAGCACCAACAC
>CAZACO010000589.1:0-3304 GCA_964483185.1 uncultured Desulfobacteraceae bacterium | reverse complement strand
TAAACCGGTCCCAGGGAACTTTTTTCCCCTGCATAATCGGATCGACCATTTCACGGCGAAAGGTTTCCTGAAAATCTTTTATCAAATTCACAGGTTTAATGGTCCCCAATTCATCCTTTTCGGTCATGGTAACCGCAAGACCGGCGCCACCCGGAGCCTGGCCGAAACCTTCGGGTTCAATCGCCGCTGACGGATCCTGACTTTCGGACACGGCGGCAAACGCACAGATTCCCTCAATGGGGTCGGTTGAAGCCTTCTCGACACCTTCCCGTAACAGGGCGACATTGGAATCTACAATTTCAAATCCTTTTTTGGCCCCCAGCTTTTCTTTCAAGATGCTTGCAAACCGCATTTCAAAAGCTTCGGACGTAAAGATTCCCGTCTCTTTATTGATAAGGCCCAGCATCATGGCGCCGGGCAGGTTTTTCTTAAGATGCTTCAGGGCAGCATGGGTGGCATCTACGGCAATGACTTTGATATTTTTGTCGGCAATGTATTTGCGCATTTCAGCCGGAAAGAACGTTAAAATCTCATCTGCGGTTCTGGGGCTGTTGATAACCAGAAGTCCGTTCCGGTGCAGTCCGCCGACGTAGTCTCTTAAAATTTCTCCGGACAGAAACTTTTCATTGAAAAAGGCCAGCACATCGTGTTCGGTGAGTTCCGAGGCGTTGCGAATCGGACTGGCGCTGATGCGAAGATTCATAAACACCGGAGCACCTTTTCTGGCTGCACCGTAACGGGCACCGGACTCGATGTAGCGCCGGCCGTTGCAACTCTCTTCGGCATAAATCACCGCTGCGGTTTCCAGGGCGGTCTTGACGCCTTCGGCGCCGATACCGATAAAGGTCAGGCCCAGCTCATGGTCCTTGTAACCTGGAAGTTGCGCCGGTTTCAGGGTATAGGGGCCCTCGACACCCGAAAAAAAGTCCCGGACAAAATCATCCTGCTTGCTCTCCAAACAGGCCCGCATGTTCTCAATGACCGCAGCGGCATCGTACTTGTTGAAATCTTTGCTGCCCAAGCCGTAAACCCCATGCAAGAGGGTGGGCATATCGTCACGGGCGTAGAGTTTGTGTTCATCCTTGCCTTCTCGATAGGCTCTATGAGACAGCTGCAGCGCCGCCTGCAAATCAGCCAGAAGGAGCTGGTTGTGAACCCTGCCGGTGCGCTCTAATACGGTGATGACCTTGGCATTGCGAACGCCATAGGCGATCTCCTCATAACAGGGCGGGTTGAACAGCACCGGCCGCACAACTCCTATTTTCAGGCCTTGCACATCCCGGTAGTAATCAACCACATCCTTGAGAACGCCGGCCGCCGAACCCAGAACAACGACGACCATTTCGGCATCTTCGGTGCGGTAGCATTCCACAACCTTTAAATTTGTGTCCAAAATCCGGTTCATCACGTTCATGGCGGCGACAACACCCCGCTTGACAAAGCGGTAGGCAAAATCCTGGGACACCTGGCCTTCCATGGTCAAATCGGTATCGGTAAAGGTTCCGGTGAGATAGCGCTGTTCGAAATCAGGCTGGTAAAGCCGGTTCGGAGGTCCCACAAAATACTTTAAAAAATTGTCTGAGAGCAGCCTGATGTTTTCAAGAGCATGGGATTTGATAAACCCGTCGCCGATGACCATGAACGGCAGCATGACCTGGCGCAGCTCGGCGGTTTTAAAGGCGATCGGCAGCAAGTCATGAAGTTCCTGATTATTTTCGGAAACAAGCTGGGCCCAGCCGGTATTACGAACACCGTAGAAATCGTTGTGGCCGCAGTGAATGCTCAGTGACCCCTTGTTCACCTCCCGGGCCATCACCGTCATGATCGCCGGCAGCCGTTTGCCAGCCACTGAAAACAGGTTTTTGGTCTTTAACACCAGCCCCTGCGAAGAGGTGTTGTCCACATAGCGGCCCCCCTGGCAGGCCATGGCTTCCACCGCTGCAATGGCCGAAAGCTCATCACTGGGCTGAAAGTACATCAGTTCGGTGCCGAACAAATTTTTTTGTCCCTGGGAGGCTGCTTTGGCAAAATCCTCGGCAATGGGTGTAGATGGTGTAATCGGATAGCCGCAAAGTCCGTCCACCAGTCGGGTGAGAACGGAAAGCGCGGCGTGGTTGCCGTCCAGAATGGCTTCTTTACGCTGTCGGAACTCGTTCAACCCTTGTTCATCAATCCTGGAAGGATCGAACTCAAAGAGTTTTTTGGCGTCGAACCGCTCCCACTCGCTGTTCCAGTCCAGCTGAAGGCTTTTCCATTTACCTCTTTTCCTCTGGTAGGGAAGCATTTCCATAAGTGCATCTAAATCTATTTTCGGGGCCATTGGTCATCTCTCCTTAAATACTATCAATGATATGCCTTTCATTCGGAAAGCTTTTGTTCAGCCTTGCCTGCATCATGCACGGTTCGAACGGCGGCTTGAAAGTCGGCGGCATCCGACAGCAAAATGCGCTTTGAGTGGCATATGGCCGGGAGTTCCCTGAATTAAGGCATAACAGGTCAAAGACGAATCAGGGCAAGCAAACACTTCCGCTTTTGGAAGGTGCGGCCTTGAAGGGAGGGTAGTATTCCTTTCAGGCCAAACATGAAGGCCCTCCTCCTGGGAAGGCCCGCCGGCATCTACCGTTATAGAGCAAATACCAGTCATAGATTATCTGCTGTAACTATTTTTGTCAATACTTAAACGATTAAAAACCGGCTGTTTGCCACAACCTTTCTCAAAACAACCGTCCGATTCAAGCCCCTGGCAACCCGCTGCAGGGAATGTTCCAACTTGCTGCAGAACCTCGCGCGACTGTCAAAAATTCTTTCAATAAATGGTATAGAACGAGCGGATTTGCAAAATTGCAATTTAGCTCTCTAAAACTACAATTTTGTATTAAGATATACGATTGTTAACATATATGTAATTTATTCTCAAAGACTGCCGGGGGAATCTTAGAAATTATATCTTTATTATTCAGGAAGATAAATAAATTTATTCTTTTTTTTTAGTACACCGGCACGCCCCTTGCTTTATAGCCAGAGAACATCCCGGGAAAAACAAATAAGACCATTTACCAAAAAGGAGCGTGTTTCAATGAAAACAAGAAAAATAACCGTCATAGCAGGCCTGCTGACACTGCTCGGCATCTGTGTTGCCTGGGCCGCTGACGATATGCCGACAGCTTTGAGCAACAAGGAAGCCATCGATCTGGTCCAGACGCATGCCGATTATGTCTGGACCCTGGTGGCTGCCGCCCTGGTATTTTTCATGCAGGCCGGGTTCGCCATGGTGGAAACCGGCTTTACCCGCGCCAAAAACGCC
>CAZACO010000588.1:0-3310 GCA_964483185.1 uncultured Desulfobacteraceae bacterium | reverse complement strand
ATCCTGCCATCTTTACGAATACCTACAGAATTACCAACAACGGGGACACGGTCACTGACCTGCGCGTTTTTCCCGCTGAAGACGTGGCACCGCAGCTCGTGTTTCAGCCTAAAATTGATCATCTCCGCCTGGAAACGGGTGATTCAGTGGTTTTTTCGGCCACCTTTCAACCCAATGACGGCATTTCCCAGTACGACGGGATATTGACAGCCGAGGCCGCGGGGCATCAGGTTGAGCTCTCCACCCATTTTGGCTGTACCGTGGGCACGTCTCTTTATGATGTGACGATCAATGATGCTCACCTGTGCATGCACGCTGACGGCTGGTACTGTACGAACAAACCCGACGTCTCGGTGAATCTCGACCTTCCAAAAGGCATTGCACCGGAGAACATCTCACGGGCCAGGCTGTATGTAAATTTCAGACTGCCGTGGGCACGCAGTAAATATTACAAACACGATGTGGCCATAATGTTCAACGGCACGACGATCCATTCTTTTGAGAACACCATTCCCGAGGGACCCTACGGCGTAGAGATCCCCATAGACCTGCTGCACACCGGAACAAACAGCGTTGGCCGAAACAACCTTGTGCTCAAAACCACAAAAATGAACCAAGGCCATTATGTGGTGGCTACGGACTTTCAGTTGATCGTGGACGTGGATGCCATTCATGTGGGGCAAGTGTGTGCTTCGAGCCAGGAGGAAGCAGACCTTGCGGCGCAGGGATTTCCTTTTCTCTGCAGCGGAGAACCATCATGGATTCCATGTCCGAAGGGCACCAGTATTGCCACTCTGGATGAAAGCGGGACACCTAAATCCGTCTTCAGCCCTGGGGATACGATCCAGTTTCGAGTGTCGCTGACCAACCCGGACCTGGATGCACGTGACTGCACCTTGACCTTGGTGGTGGATGACGATTTCGAGGACGCGGCAGTGGTGTTTGAAGACACCACATCGCTTAGCATCGTTGCCGGTGGTAATAGTTCCCGAACCTTTTCCTGGCAGATTCCCGGGGATGCAGAAGCCAAATACTTCCATGCAAAGTCTACCCTTTCCAGCGACGGGGGATGCGAAGATGAACTGACCTTGCAGAGGCTTTTTTCTGTATTTCAACCCGTTGAGGGCTGTGAGGTCAACCCCTCTTCATTTGATTTTGGCGATGTTGGGATCGGCCTCCAGCGGGAAAAAATCTTTACTGTAACCAATACGGGCAATGTGGACCTGGTGCTGGGAGATATCGCGGTTTCCGGGGATGCGGAATTCAGCCTGGCTGCCAATGGCTGTTCACAATCCACGCTTGCTCCGTCCGGATCATGTTCGTTCAAAGTGACCTATTCGCCGAGTGCTGTGAGCACTGCAAGCGCAACCATTTCTGTACCCGACGGCGGTGCCTCGCTGGAGATTCCCATAACAGGCACGGGAATTGATGCGATTTACACAAGCCCGAGACTTTTGACGACCAAGTGGCGGCAGTATCAGCTGGAGTGTGATAGCGACGGTGATGGAACTTTTGAACGATACGTTCCCGGCTGCACCGCCGTGGCGATTGGGCAACTTATCAATTATTACATGGGGCGGGCGCAGTGGATGCCGTTCATGCTGAAGGATATGGCGGTGTGGCCGAGGTTCACGGTTGCCGAAAACCAGGACCCGGTCATACGAATGTTCACACACCCAGGCTGCAGCACCGGATACATTGACGAAATTGCAGCAGATGAAAACCAACTCTTCACCGTGACGATCGACCCGGGGGGAGTGTGCTCCTCAGAACCCAGTGAACCGGTGGTCGCTTTTTTGTGGAATGTGGCGATGGGTTGTGATGCTGATTTTGTCATGGGAAAACAAACGGGCGTTGAGTCTTATGGGGTGGATCATGAGCCCTATCATTGGGTGGGAAATAGTAATGAGCAGAAGACAAAATCTCTATTGATTGACAGATTCTGGTTTTCAAGGAACATCTCGGTAAGTGATGAGTTAACCAAACTGGATGACGAGCGGGAGTACATTACCAGCAGTATAGATCGAGGAAATCCGGTGCTGCTTACAATGTATAATAATACGGTGGGGCACGATGTTATCATTGATCAATACAGAATTGAGGCTGACGGGAATTTCCAGGTGCGAATCAACATGGGTTGGGGTGCTGGTCAATTTGAAGCCGGCGGAGCAAGTGAAGTATGGTATGACGGATCTGGAGCCATTGACGCAAACATTATTACCTCTACATCTCCCTATATTATTACCTTTACGTCTTTCTATATCTTCAAGAACACCGTTCCCACAGAAGATACGGATGGCGACGGGATGCCCAATGATTGGGAACAGATAAATGGACTGGATCCTATTCATTCGGATGACGCCGCTGCGGACCCCGACAACGACGGCTTGACGAATCTCGAGGAGTATCAGAACGGGACGTACCCGCGAAATCCGGACACCGACGGGGACGGCATATTAGACGGCGATGAAGTAAGTTACGGGACGGACCCAAATGTTGCCGAAACGTTGGCTGTGCATCTCCAGAGCAAGGATGTAAAGGTCTCGCTCACAGGGGGTAACCATGTGTTTGTGGAGGTGCAGAACCAAAGCAGTGTTGCCACTAACGTGGATTTTGAACTGAGTGGACTGGATCCCTCATGGTACACGATTGGGCCCGAGGACCAACACTTCACCTTGAAGGCCTTTGGCCGCAGGGTAATAGCTATTTCTCTGGATCTGCCGGATGAGTGCGGTATTGCCGCACAGGATTACCCTTTTCATGTGGAGGCATCCTGGGACTCTGGTACGCAACTGTCCTCTGCAGGTGATGACGGGACCCTGAAGGTGACAACGAATCCCAACGTGTATCCGCTTGCAATCCCGAATGATACGAAGCTTGCCGGAAACAAGATACTGGTGGCGTGGAAGACTGATGTCCCCACTGATGGGTTTGTCTATTACCGGAAATTGGGGGACGAAAATTTTGTTGAGGTACCTCTGGAAACCGACTCGCTCGAACACCGGACAACGCTCGAGAACTTGGACTATTTCACCTATTACGAATTCTACACCGAAAGCCGCTCATCCTGCGGAGGGATCACCACATCCGATACCTATAGGGTACGGACGGGCAAAGCTGTCAAGTTTGTTGACAATGTCAATGAATTCTATATCGACAGGGACTATAACCAGGCTGTTACCCTTTCTATTACCAACACGGACATTATTGAACACACCTTTCAATTGTCGGTCGTCAACGACAATGAAGATATTGTTGTGGGCTTTGTAGGGGACGGCACGCCGGCAAGAGAAGCCACACTCTTGCCGGG
>CAZACO010000587.1:0-3313 GCA_964483185.1 uncultured Desulfobacteraceae bacterium | reverse complement strand
AGCACGACTTCGTTCTCAATCTCAAGGGCAATGGAAACGGCAAAAAAGGGAAATTCGTGGGCATAGTTGGTCGTCCCGTCCAACGGATCGATGAGCCAGGTCCGGTGCGAGGCCTCATCACGCCTTCCAGCCTCCTCTGACAGGATGTTGTCTCTGGGGAAGTTATGGCCGACAATCTTCAAAATCGAATTTTCCGCCGCAAGGTCTGCCTCGGTGACCAGATCGATCTCGCCTTTCTTCACAACGTGATGGGCATCCCCCATCAACCGCATCAGAACTTTCCCGGCCGCCCTTGCGGCTTCTCTCGCAACCACTAATTCCTTGTCAAACATAGCCCAATCAAACCACCCCCGCTATCAGGTCTCTCATCTTCTGAAGAAAAACACTTGTGTCAAATCGCCTCGCCCGGACCTCGCATGCTTCCCGCATCCCAAGAGCCCTTTTGGGCGTCATCCACTCCACCGCCTCAATAACATCCTCCACCCCTGGATCCTTTGTCACTAACACCCCGCAATCCGTAATTATCATCCCCTCACCAGCCTTTTCCGACCTCTGACTTCCGACTTCTGTCCTCTGATTTCCGCCCCCCGACCTCCGACCTCCGACCTCTGATTTCTGGCCTCCGACTTCTGACCTCTGATTTCCACCCTCCCCTACCGTCTCAAGAAGCCCCCCTTCCTGGACGCCGATCACTGGCTTGCCCGCTGCCATCGATTCGACAGGGGAAATGCCGAAGTCTTCATCTCTTGGTATATAGATCGTGGCGATACACCTCCCCATCAAATCAAAAAGCTGCTCATCACCAACCCAACCCAACACCTCTATGTTCAACGCCCCTTGCGCGATCTTTTTGATCCTAGACATATCCGCTCCCCCCGAAATCACCACAAGTCTCTTATCGGACATCTCCTTAAAGCCCTTGACAATCAGGTCCACCCGTTTCAGGGGATCTAACCTGGCCGTTGAGAGGTAGAAATCCCCACCCTCAATCCATTGAAAGCGGTCGGTTTCACAGGGAGGGTATACGACGAAGCTGTCATACTCCAGATATTTTTGAAACCGTTTCCTGACAGTTTCGGAAATGGTGACAAGGGTGTCCATCCCACTCACCGCCCGTTCGTATGCCAGGCGGTACAGAAACATAACAGCCCTCAAAAAGGGCCTCTGCCATGCGGGAACCTGCTGTACCATAAAATCCCTCTGGTCATAGAGGAGCCTCGGTGGCGTAAGACAATAAAAGATCTTCTTTCCCGTTATCTTCCTGTGCGCTAAAGGAGAGAACGACCCGCTGAAAATCACCCACGAAGCCGATGTCACAGGAAAATGGGCAAATGCCCACCAGAGTTGAAATATCTTTGAGAATCTGAGCCAGCGGGGAGATGTATAATATGCATCGAGACTCTCGGGCGCAACATCACCAAAATAACCCTCGGGAAAAGCCCCTCTGTTCAACTGACCGGTCCACAGGCCAGCATGAAATGCCTCGGCCAAGATCTTGGCTACACTCCCCCCTCCGTCAGGGGCATTGAAGAAATCATGCAAAACGATGGCCCGTTCACTTCTCACTTCAGCACCGCCTCAAACACCTCAAATGTCTTTCGTGCCGTTTTTTCCCACGAAAACCCCCTGGCCCGGGCCAAACCCTTTTCTGTGAGCCTCTGCCGCACGTCAGGATCATCAGCAAGCATTCTTAGTATCCCGGCAAGGTCATCCACATCCCGGGGTCCTTTCATAAATAGTGCCCCGTCTCCTGCTACCTCAGGGAGACTCGCCTCCCGCGTGGTCACCACGGGGCAGCCACAGGCCATGGCCTCAAGAACAGGAAGTCCAAACCCTTCATAAGTACTGGGGAAAATCATCCCAATGGCCCCGGTATAGGCCCGGGCCAGATCACCATCGCTGATATATCCCAAAGGGATGACCCTTTTTGACATCGCACCGCCGGACCATCCCGACCAACCCACGACCACCAGCGGCACTTCCAGCCCAGCCTTCTTCAGGGCCTCAGGAACTACATCCATGTTCTTCCGGGGATCTCCACCACCCACAAAAAGGAAATATCTTTCAGGCAATGTGTGCTTCTTCAGAAAAACACTGACCTCTTCAGGCGATTTGGGGTGAAATATTTTGTTATCATGCGCCAAATGGGTCATCGTAATTTTTTCTCCATCAATATTCAAGATCCTCTGCATCTCTTTCTTGGCAAATCCGGATATGGTCAGGAAGTGATCGACCCTCTTTCTCCTCCGTTGAAAAAAGAGCCGCGAATAAAGCACCCGTTCCCGTGGATGGTGCTGCGGGAAACGGATCAAGGACAAGTCGCATAAGGTAAAAACCGTCTTTAGCCGGGATAAAACACCAAAAGGGAAAAATCCCGCCTCATGGTAAAGCTCAAAATATCTGCTCCACTTCCGGAAAATCGCTTCTCTCACAAAATGAAATCCAAGCCTGGCAATGAGGGCCGGATAGACCGGCATTTCCCAGAAGAGGTCCACGCCCCGTGTCCATCGATTCAGGTTGGCCGGACCGCCTGGCATCTTGGACGAGACCTTCAACCCATCAAAATACCCAATCTCCAATCTGTCACCATAGCACCGTTCCATCTCGGCATAAAGGCACCTCAGATAGCGGCCGATCCCGGTGTTTACATTCACCATGGGAATGGCGTTGACAAGGAGCTTAATTCTTGAATTCATTTACTTTTCCTGCATTTTTATGTATGTCTCCAATTTTTTTAAACGCAAAACAGTAAGGATCCCAGGCTGAACATGATGTCTGAGCCCATGCCAAGAAACGTCAGAATACTGGCAAAAATTGTTAAGGCAGAAGGGGTTCGCTGTCTTTTTTCTTTTTGTTGAGGCCTACACATTCCTGTAACCGGTTGGATTTATAATAAATTTAAAGAACTGTGAAGTACAACATCAGCTCTGGCATAGTTCTTGCTGCCTATTCAGAAAGGAACCATCCTGCACAGAGCTGACAACTCGAATACGAAACAGTATACCGCTCCTTCAAGATAGGAATCAACCTTCACCTTTCCGAAAAGGTGCAGCTAAGAATATATATAGGAGCAACTTGGCTACATGTGTCTATTGTTTTGCTTGCAAAAATTGTGGCAACCGTTGTATATAAGCCATTGGGCTCCGGTACATATGATACGAGACCTTTGAAAAACGTTCAATTTCGTTCAAGATCAAGGCGCGTAAGTCCCGCTTTAGCGGGATTAACCGCAGGAATATACTGAATATTTCGAGGATTAAAATCCAAACGCAACGCAGAGATTGGGCGAAAGGGGGCGTTTTTCAAAGGTCTC
>CAZACO010000586.1:0-3314 GCA_964483185.1 uncultured Desulfobacteraceae bacterium | reverse complement strand
GGCCTGTCAATCTCAAATTGGATAGAATTGGATATAAGAATGGATGTCGTACTGTGGCACGGTGGGAACTCAGTGCCTCAGTAGTGCCTCAGAAAGCCACAGCCCATAACGTCAGGGGAAAACGGAACTAATATGGATTCCAAGGGATTTTCTCCAGAAATATCCGGCCCGGATATGCATCCAGAGTGAGAGATGCCTTCAGCCCAAGCGATCGGCCTCCCTACGAATTTGTTGAGGAAGGGTGGGTAGACCAAAATCTCGAATCGAGGGGAGGTGATAGCGGGAAGAGAGACGGTAAATACCATATGGTCAGGCTCCTGGGAATATGACAGAAAGCCGCCCATCTGCCTGAGCAATCTGCTGGAAAGGGGAAGGACGGTTCCTTGCCGGCCTTTTGAAATTTCAGGATGTCTTACTGTCTGGTCTCATTTGAGGGCTGGCGTTTCCATTATCAGCAAATAAGTAAGGTGGATAGTCTGCGGTCAAATCTAGCGTGTTCAGGTTGACCCCCCATCCGGAATCTGTTAAATGAAAGGCCTTTTGGTGATATAACGTAATATAAAAAGGCAGTGACTTGTGAGGATAGGAGGAGGGTTTGACCATGAAAAAGATTGGGATTATTGGCGCAGGCAACATGGGAAGCGGTATTGCGCAGAAGACGGCCCAGGAAGGGCTTTCGGTGGTCATGGTTGATGTGAAACCGGAGTTTGTGGAAAAGGGTCTGAACACCATACGGGCAACCCTCGGGGAGGCGGTGGAACGGAAGATCCTGCGACCCGAACAGGCAGGGGCGGTCATGGACCGGATCCAGGGCGCCACCGATCTGGCCGAGACAAAAGATTGCGATCTGGTGATAGAGGCCATTTTCGAGGATATGGATGTGAAGAAAGATCTGTTTGCCAGGCTCGATCAGGTATGCGGCCAGGAGACGATTCTGGCCACGAACACATCCTCCTTTTCTGTGGACGAGCTTGCCCGATCAACAGACCGGCCGGATCGCTTTGTGGGCCTCCACTTTTTTTATCACCCGGCCAAGAACCGGCTCCTGGAAATCATCCCGGGGCCGATGACATCTCCTGAAACGGTTTCAGCCTGCAGGCGGTTTGCCCAGCTCACCGGGAAGACCGATATCCTGGTCAAGGACGCCCCCGGGTTTGCGGTCAACCGCTTCTTTGTCCCCTGGCTGAACGAGGCGACGCGCATCTTAGAGGAAGGTGTCGCCGATATCCCCACCATTGATAAGGCAGCCATGACCTCCCTCGGGATCGGCATGGGGCCTTTCAAACTGATGAATGTCACGGGCATTCCGATTGCCCATCATTCCTGCGAATCTCTTGCAGATAAGCTCGGCCCATTTTACGCGCCGTCAGCCAGGCTCAAGGCCCAGTTTGACTCAGGGGAGTTGTGGCCCCTGGATGGGGACGTGGATGATGCCGGGTTTGAAAAGGTGGCGGACAGGCTCCTGGGGGCGGTTTTCTATGTGGCCACGTCGCTCCTTGAGGAGGGTGTTACCGATATGACCGACATCGACTTGGGTGCAAAGGTGGGGCTGCGCTGGAGAAAGGGGCCTTTTGAGGTCATGAACCGGGTGGGCATTGAAAAGGCCTATGACCAGGTAGCGGCCCTGCTGAAGGGATGGCCCGATCTCACCATACCGATTCACCTGGAAAATCAGCATCAAAAAAACGAACCCTGGGATATCCGGTACGTCAAGTACATCCGGGACGCTGAACTCGGCAGGGTGGTCCTGTCCAGACCGGATGCCATGAATGCACTGAATGTAACCGTGGTGAAACATTTGGATGAGGCGTTTCAGGAGGCGGCCTCAGACCCACAGACCCGGGCGATTATCCTGGAGGGCGCTGGAAAGGCCTTTGTGGCCGGGGCCGACATCGGGTTTTTTGTCAAGTGCATCAGGGAGAACCGTCTGGATGACAATCTCAGATTCACCGAATACGGTCAGTCTGTCCTCAACCGTATTGATGAGAGTGAAAAACCGGTGGTGGCCAAGATGGATGGACTGGCCCTTGGCGGGGGTCTTGAACTGGCCCTTGCCGCCGACGTCATCGCTGCCACACCCAAGGCGGTGATGGGGTTTCCTGAAACCGGGATCGGCATCTATCCGGGACTGGGCGGGACCCAGCGCACCAGCCGCTATATCGGAAAGGAACTCGCCAAGTACCTTATTTTCACGGGCCGGCTGATTCCGGCCGAGACGGCCCTGTCGATCGGCCTCGTGGACTATGTCTTTGCACCTGATGAGATAGAGGATAAGATGCGCAGCCTCATTGCGGATGGAAAGATGGTCCCCAAGAAGGGGAGAAAGGATGAAGACCTCCCTCAGGAATTCCAGCAGATCAAGACCCTGTTTGCAGACGCACATATCGACGCATGGTTAGACGGCAGGTATCTTGAAAGCGATGATCCGCTCACGGCCAAGACCGCCAAGATCATCGCTGGAAAGGCCCCTTTAGCGCTGAAATTTGCAAACCGGATTATGGATGCGGGCTATGCGCTGCCTCTGGCAGAAGGGGTCCGGGAGGAACTGGCCCATCTGAACGAAATCTTTTCCACTCAGGACGCCCTGACCGGTCTGACCAGCGTTGGAAAGGGGCGGCCCGTGTTTGAGGGGATATAGCCCTCTCTCTCGCGGTGTTCGGAGTGCACAGAATGGTTGATCCTTCACAGGGCATGGCCCCCAAAAGATACGTGCGGATGCTCCACGAGGTCGACTCCAGAGACGTGGCCCTGGTGGGCGGAAAAAACGCTTCTTTGGGGGATATGATACAGGGGCTTTCGGGCTTAGGGATTCATGTTCCCGGGGGTTTTGCCACTACGGTGGACGCCTATCACGCCTTCCTTGAAGAAAACGGTATGGAGGAAGTGATTCAATCGCTCATGAATCAGTACAGAGATGGCTCACTCCGTCTGGACGAGGCTGGAAAAGCCATACGGAAGCGGTTTGTCGCCGGAAGTTTCCCGGGTGCCGTGTCTGAGGCCCTCGGAGAGGCATACCGGACCCTCTGCGCCGAGCGTCATGTGGATGTACTGGATGTGGCCGTGAGGAGCAGTGCAACGGCCGAGGATCTGCCCGAGGCCAGTTTTGCCGGGATGCTGGAGAGCTATCTCAATGTCCGTGGTGAAGACGCCCTGCTTCATGCCTGCCGTCATTGCTTTTCATCCCTCTTCACCGACAGGGCCATCCGTTACCGGGAGAAAATGGGCCTGGGCCACCTGGACGTTTCCCTGAGCGTGGGCATCCAGCCGATGGTGCGCTCGGACAGGGGATGCGCCGGGGTTATGTTTACCATAGA
>CAZACO010000585.1:0-3315 GCA_964483185.1 uncultured Desulfobacteraceae bacterium | reverse complement strand
TATGAGTCTTTAAAAATGACAACCTTCCTTTAACCTTCAGTCGGCTTCAACCGATCAACGAACCCACCGTCTTATAGACGGTGGTCGTTCAGTAACAATTGAATTTTGCTTTCACAGGGTGCAGTCTTCAGTAGGACCTTTGCTGACGACTTTTTATCCTCTGTTGACTTTAAAGTACGTGAAATTGCGCATGACTGTGGTCAAAGGGCAGATAAAGTCGCAAGCCCGACGGAGGAACGAGAGCGACTGAAAGCATCAATGTTGCAGTAGGTTGTTCGGAAAAAATCTCTTCTAGGTGTAGCCGAGTCCATATACGAAGAATATTGTAATGAAACCTAACTTTCTTTTTATTGGCCCAGATAAATCTGGTTCGACTTGGCTGTACAACGCTCTAGCTCAGCATGAGCAGGTATATGTGCCTAAGGCCAAGGAGTTGTTCTTCTTTGATCAGTTTTATGAATATGGCTGGAATTGGTATAGCAATTATTTTGCGCAGGCGAGTCACTTGCATAGCGTGGTCGGCGAGATTTCTCATGACTATCTTTTTTCCCCTTTGGCATGCGAACGAATTGCCCGTGACATCCCCGACGTCAAGCTGATGGTCTGTTTACGCGAGCCAGCTCAGCGTGCGTTTTCCGCTTATCTGTATATGGTAAAACAGGGACGTGTTACCTCAGATTTTGATACAGCGATTAGAAATATCGACGAGTTAATTGATCATGGGCTCTATGCTAAACATCTAGGTCACTATCTGACACGTTTCAAGCGCAACCAAATCCATGTAAGCGTATTCGATAACCTAACGATCGACCCCCAGGTTGTTTTTGATGATATTTGTGATTTTCTTGATATAGAGCACATGCTTTTGCCTGCTGAACTGAAGAAAAAAAGGCTGCCGGCGGCACGGCCAAGGTTTCGGTATGGCGCGAGCGTAGCCAGGAAGATTGGATGGAAAATAAGGTGTATGGGACTGCCTGAACTTGTAGGGCGGGTAAAGAGGTTTTCGTTGCTAGCACGGATGAACTACCACTGATGCCGCCTGCTGCGAGAGAATATCTCAGAGACTGTTTTTTTGATGATATTCAGCGTCTTGATAACATCCTGGATGCTGATTTTTGTAGCCTGTGGGGCTTTACACAGAGATGAATATTCTGCGAGTGGTAGTAAAACCCTAAGAAGGTACGATACACACACGTGAGTTATTCGATGTACTGAAGGTTTGGTTCGTGAGCACAGATAATGACATAGATGCTGGTGCGCCGATTGTAATGGTAGGTGCAATGCCCCCGCCGGTTACTGGCAAAGCAGCCGTGAGCGCAAAGGTGTACGAACAATTGCGACAATTCGCCGTTGGAGAACCGTTGGTCATTGATTTGAGTGCTTCGAGCCTTGATCGGTCAGTCAAGGCCCGGCTTGTTCGCTTGCCGAAGGTGTTGCGTGGCATAGGCCAGATGATGGGCGTTCATAAGTTGTGCGGGTGGACTTTATATATAAGCGTTTCGGGTGGATTGGGACAAGTTTATGAATGTGCCTTCATCTGGTTAGCTCGGCTGCACGGGATGCGTGTATTTCTCCACCACCACTCTTTTGCTTATCTCGATAACCCAACAACCATAACACGCGGTCTGACAAAAATAGCGGGTCCTTCGGCCGTTCATGTGGCGCTGTCACCAGGTATGGCGGAGCGGCTTAGAAGAGCATATGGGGTCCGGCGGACTATCTCGGTATCCAACAGTGTTTTTCTCATGCAAGGTCACATTCCGCGCGGCAAACAACGACAGCATTTTCGCACGCTCGGCTTCATCAGCAATATCTCGGCCGAAAAGGGCGTTTTCGATTTCCTCGATCTGCTCGCTTCGATGCAGGCCAAAAGACTCCCTTTACGAGCAAAGCTGGCTGGTCCTTTCCAGGATGCGAATATAGAGCGGCACGTGCGGACACGTCTCGCGACCCTAATGGGTGTAGAATACGTCGGACCAAAGTATGGTGCGGAGAAGGAAGTTTTTTTTTCGACCATCGACGCTTTGATTTTTCCAACTCGGTACGAAAACGAAGCTGAACCGCTGGTGGTTCATGAGGCCATGAGCCGCAGTATTCCAGTCATTGCCTATGGCCGGGGTGCCATTCCTGAAATTATCGGGCCAGAGTGCGGGAAGATCATTGATCCGACAGAGCCGTTCTTGCCAGCGGCCCTTGCGCAGATCATGGCGTGGCAGGCCGATGCCCCAGCCTTCGAAGCGGTGTCTAGCGCCGCAGCGCGACGCTTTGAGGAAACCTACACCCAGAATGAGCGGCGCTGGCGGGTGCTCTTAGGAGATTTGATCGGAAGCAGCACTGACAGCGGAAAAAACAAGAGATACGCCAGGCGGGGGTTAGAAACTGAGTCATGAATTTTCAGCTTTTTTTGACCCGCTTTGATGAGCTGACCCAGGTTGCTCGGTCCACTCGGTTACTGAGGGCCTTGCTTTGTTACCCTGTGCTTGCCGGCCTAGAGCACCGGCGAATCTTTTCTGAACGCTTTCAAACGGTGGTGGATATCGGTGCCAACAGGGGGCAATTTGCGCTGGCTGTGCGGCAGTGGGTCCCTAGGGCAAGGATCATTTGCTTCGAGCCGCTTTCTAGGGCTGCAGGTGTATTTCGAAAGGTTTTTCAAGGAGACTCGAAGGTGAGGCTCCATCAGGCGGCCGTCGGGCCGGAGCCGGGCGAGGCGACCATCCAGTGGCAAGTGCGGACGATTCCTCCTCGCTTCTTCCTATCTCGGCCCTGCAGGAGCGGCTATTTCGGGGAATCAGGGAAGTTCGGACGGAGACGGTGCGAGTCGGACGTTTTGCGGAATTTGTCTCCGCAGAAGAAATTGCTCCTCCAGCGTTTCTCAAGATGGACGTTTAAGACTATGAACTGGAGGCGCTTCGGGGGTGCGAAGAACTCCTGGGGCACTTTTCTCACGCATACGTAGAATGTTCCTTTGTGGAATTGTATGAAGCCCAGGCCCAGACCGATGAGGTGATCGCGTATCTTCAGGAGCATGACTTCCGCCTTCAGGGAATATACAACATGTCCTACGACACGAAAGGAAGGGCGATTCAGGGTGACTTTCTGTTCCTGCAAAAAGGATTACTTCTCGTAGAGGCGCTGGGAACATTCAGATGTTACGGAAAACGGAAGATAAGGTGATTTGCTTATGCGTCAGAGGTCAGATGCCAGGGATCAGAAGTCTGAAGTCAGCGGTCAGAAGACAAAGAACAGAGCACCGGCTCTCCCTCGTGCTGGTGTTTTTCAAACTTCTTCAAAACCAATTTATCCGGGACAGATTTC
>CAZACO010000584.1:0-3316 GCA_964483185.1 uncultured Desulfobacteraceae bacterium | reverse complement strand
TATCTAAGCCATGCGGTCCATTCGGCGCGACACCCAGTTTAAGAGAGATATCAAGTCACTCGGACCTGTTTGAGTAACCCGTCAACTGCCTACCCGACAGCCTCATCCGTTAATTTCATCTTTAGTTTCCCTATTACCCTTCACGATTTACCTCTGAATCCCACCATAAAACGGGAACCCTCTGAATCCATTACTGAAGGCGCTTCATGGCCAAGCAACAGTCAACAGCGGACCCTACCGCTTTTCCAACCATATATATTCACTATGCAAGATTTGACACCTCATCGTATAACCAATATTTCAGAGGCAAAGGCCCAGTTATCAGCTCTGGTCGAGAAGGTCATGGCCGGTCAGGAGGTGATCATTGGCAAGGCAGGTAAACCGGTTGCCAAGCTCGTGCGGTATGAACGAACCGATCAACCCCGCCGGCCCGGCGCATTGAAGGGAAAAATCAAGATAGCCGATGATTTTGACGAACTGCCTGAGGACATTGCCGCTGCTTTCGGTATGGTAGACAAATGAACCTTTTGCTGGATACCCATGTCCTCTTGTGGTGGCTCAACGGTCATCCTGCACTTTCAAGAAGGTCACAGGCTGCCATAGCCGATGGAAAGAATCTGGTTTTCGTCAGTTCCGTCTCAGTCTGGGAAATAAGAATTAAAGCAGCATTGGGAAAACTGACAATCCCATCACATTATAGCCAAACACCTTCGCGTTCTTTGCGGCTTCGCGGTGAAATCCCTATCCTTGAAAATGTGTGGTAAAAAACCCCACCCCTCCCCCATCTTGGGTCGATTTTGCTTGACTTTGTAATTATTTTCACTAAGATTCCTTACAGTTATCTTTTGAACCCAGGAAACCTGTTAGTCCGGCAACAAGAGTCTAACGCGGCAATTAGACGGACTACCTCAAGCGTGATGCTTATTTCATATCAAAAGACCTTCCCTTCGACCGCCACCCTTGGTTACAAACCATTCCATGACGTCATCAAGCCTTGATACCAGGTAATATGGAATTGAAAGAAGTTGATATTTTTTTCCGGAGGGAAGCGCCACCGGATCAATGCGGGTTTTACCCGAATAAATACGAACGGCATAAGGATGAGGGCTTTTTTCCATGAACAGATTCAAAGACTTCAGCTTGCCGGTTTTCCCGCTCTTCACTTCGATCGGTATAACCATGTCTTTAAAGGTGTATAGAAAATCCGTTTCAGCGGCCCCTTTTTCCCTTATCCAGAAACAAAGTGACGGCGGTCCGAATCCCTGAGCCACGATTTCCTGAGCCACGATCTGTTCCGCTATTCTGCCCTGATAGACATTGTCCAGGGATTGTTCGGTGAAGAACGCCTTGAATCCAATCCTGTAATTGACAAGTCCCACATCCAGAAAAAAGAGCTTCGGGGCCTTTCGGAGTTTTTCAATCATCGGTATCCTGGTCGATACGGAAGGTTTCGCCCGATAGAGAACCAAGGCCCGTTCAAGTACATCAAAGGCGTCTTTCATTTCTCTTGACCGAAATGAAGACTCTCCAAACTTTTCATATGTGATCCGTTCACCGGCGTACAACGGCGCCCGGTCTATGGCATGAGTCAGATACTTTGCCTTGGCCAGATTTGAATACTTCTCCACATCTTCAACATACCCCATGAAAATGGCGTCATAGATGTCCCTCACTGCTGAATAAGCCCCAGTGTCTCCGAAAGTGGCAAGGGCTTCCGGCATGCCGCCGACGAATGCGTACGCGTTAAACGTGTCAAGCAGCAGATCATGAAGAGACGGATCTTCCATAACATCCAGTTGCAGCAGCTTTTTGGCGAGGAGAGGGTTGTATGTCTCAAGGTACTCCATAAACGCCACCGGATACATGAATAAATTTCTGACTCTGCCCACTGGAAAAGAGAACCCTTCTCTTTTTGAAAAAACCTCCAGAAGTGAACCGGCGGCAATAACGTGCAGATCCCTTACATCTTCGTGAAGATACCGAAGTGATTGAACCGCTTCCGCTGAATGTTGAATTTCATCAATAAACAGAAGGGTATTCTGTGTATCGATTTTCTGCCCTCTGTAGAGCAGAATCCGTTCAAAGAGTTCCCGGCCGGTATTGAAATCACGAAAAAGGGCACGCTCTTTCGGTCGTTCAACGTTGATGTCGATAAAATGGTCAAAATTCTCGGCGAACCGACTCACAACGAATGTCTTTCCAACCTGCCTGGCCCCCCGCAGGACAATCGGTTTCCTGCTTGCAGCGTCTTTCCATCGCATCAGTTCCGATTCGATCTTTCGTTTGAATATCACGCGCCCCTCTCGCATGTAATCGTTTACCCCTAAGTTATTACATAAAATGTATTAATATTAGGGTTAATAGTGACATTCACATATATATTTGTCAAGAAAAATGATTCAGTGGCCGATGCCGGATAGGTCTCATCGGGTTGAGACGATCTTAACTCGAGGAGAAAGGATGCCCGAGTCCGCACAGCTCCAGGGCGCACGCCTTGGCCGAGGCCAGATCGGCCAACCGCGTGATCATGATCTTTTGCGCTTGGGGAGACCCGGCTCCGTGGATGGATTCCGTGAGATAAGAGACCGCCCCCGTTCCCATAGAGATATTTTCGATGAGGCGAAGGATTCGCATCCGTCGCTCACTGCTCGCCCCTGCTTTGCCGACCATGTATTTCCGGACATAATTCCCGATTTCCGGGTGGTTCTGATCCTCGAGGGAAGGCATGGTCACCAGAAGCCCGCCGGCGATGTCCTGGGCGAGACGGGCGATCTCGAAAGGGAAGCGTGTTACGTTGAGTTTGCAGACATTCGCCAGCAGTTGGTCCACCGCGTAGGAACCGCTCGGCGTGCGCTGTCCTCTGGCCCCGCTTGCCAGGGCCACACCGTGCAGTGTTTCGTTGAGATGGATCATCTCCGCCAGTTTGTCTTTAAAGTGAGAGGCCCTGTCCGTACCCTGGACTTCAGCGATGGCTGCAGTGGCGCCGATGAGCACATCCCCCACGCCCACCTTGCACCCGCCGTAGCTGGTCCTGTGATTGGCGGCAAAGAGTTCCACGAGCCGTCCGGCATAAGGATACTCCCCCTTCATGAAGATCCTGTCGTTCGGGACGAAGACATCGTCAAAGATGATCAGCGCTTCACATCCCCCGAAATAGGGGTTCCCAACATCGGGCTTTCCCGCTTCGAGTCTCCGTGTGTCCGAAGGCTGTCGACCGTAGACCAGGGTGACCCCTCTGGTGGTGGAAGGCACCGCAAATGCGATAGCAAAGTCCCTGTCGTCTGCTTGAAGAGCGCGTGTCGGCATGACCAGGAGT
>CAZACO010000583.1:0-3319 GCA_964483185.1 uncultured Desulfobacteraceae bacterium | reverse complement strand
ATATCGATTTCTGCATCAACGGAAGGGATCAGGTCATACGGTATGTGGCGGAAAAATATGGACGGGAAAACGTGAGCCAGATCATCACGTTCGGTACCATGAAGGCCAGGGGGGTCATAAGGGATGTGGGCCGCAGCCTCAATATCCCTTTAGGAGAGGTGGACCGTATCGCCAAGCTGGTGCCGGAAGGACCCGGCGTCAAATTGGATCGGGCCATTCGAGAAGAACCCGAGCTGAGGAGTCTGGAAGAGGGAGGGGGCCCGGGCAAAAGGCTTTTGAAGATATCCCGGGCCCTTGAGGGGTTAGCCAGGCATGCATCCACGCATGCCTGCGGTGTGGTGATTGCCGACAGGCCCCTTGTGGAATACCTCCCTCTCTATGCGGGGTCTAAGGGCGAGGTGATGGCCCAGTTCACCATGGAAAGGATTGAACAGCTGGGCCTGATCAAATTCGATTTTTTAGGCCTGAAAACCTTGACGGTCATCAAGGAGGCCCTCCGGCTGATAGAAAAAACCGCGAACAAAAAAATGGATCTGGATAAGATCTCCCTTGATGATGAAGCCACCTACCAGCTCTGTTCCGATGGGAAAACGACCGGGGTTTTCCAGCTTGAAAGTTCCGGCATGAAGGACCTTTTGAGAAGGCTCAAGCCGGAGGTGTTTGAAGATATGATCGCCCTGATGGCCCTTTACAGGCCGGGACCGTTGGGGAGCAATATGATCGATGATTTTGTCAACGGAAAACACGGGAAAGGGAAGATCAATTATTTCCTTCCCCAGTTGGAATCGATTCTGAAGGAGACCTACGGGGTCATATTGTACCAGGAACAGGTCATGAAGATCGCCCAGGTTCTCGCCAAGTATACGATGGGAGAGGCAGACGAACTCAGGAAGGCCGTGGGAAAAAAGAAGCCGGCGCTGATGGCAAAACATCGTGCAAAGTTTATCGAAGGGGCCGTGGCAAACGGGGTTGAGCCCAAGATGGCGGAGAAGCTCTTCGGGCTGATAGACAAATTCGGGGGTTACGGATTTAATAAATCCCATTCCGCGGCCTACGCCATGATCGCCTATCAGACCGCCTATCTCAAGGCCCATTATCCCGTGCAATTCATGGCCGCCCTTCTGACCCAGGATATGGGCAACCAGGACAAGACGATCAAGAACATCGCGGAATGCCGGGTCATGGGGATCGAGATCCTTCCTCCGGATGTGAATGAAAGCCAGGCAGATTTTTCCGTGGTGGAAGGGAAGATCCGGTTTGGTCTTGCGGCGGTCAAGAATGTCGGTCTCAAGGCCGTGGAATTGGTCAACGAGGAGAGGGATCGCCATGGACCGTTCGACGATCTGCTCGATTTTTGCAGACGGGTGGATGGATCAAAGGTCAACCGCAGGGTCCTCGAAGGCCTCATCCAGTGCGGGGCATTTGATTTTACAGGGGGTTACAGATCGAGGCTCTTTGCCGGCCTTGATGATGCCCTGAGGATCTGCGGTGCAAACCACGACCCGAATCAGATGAATATGTTCGGCTCGTCGGCCTTTCAGGACGGAGGCTCCGGAGGGCTCCTTGAGCTGCCTGATATAGCCGAATGGAATGAAGGGGAGCGGTTGAGGAGAGAGAAGGAGGCCCTGGGTTTTTATATTACCGGACATCCCTTAGACAGCTTCCATGATGAGATCGATCGATTTACAACGTGCCTTGTACAGGATCTTCCCGCTCAGAAAGATAGAGGCCAGGTCAAGGTCGCCGGTGTGGTGGAAAACCTGAAGATAAAGCGCACCAAGCGGGGCGACAAGATGGCCGTCATTCACCTTGAAGACCTGACCGGCTCTACGGAAGTGGTTATATTCCCGGATCTCTTTGCCGCCGTGGCCCCCCTCTTGAAAGGCGATGAGCCGATCCTGATAACGGGCGGCGTGGAAATAGGCGACAGCTCGGCCAAAATACTTGCAAAGGAGATCGAGAACTTAAGCGCTCTCAGGCTGAATGCGGTAAGGGCCATTCTGCTCACACTGGAAGACGGGATCCCTTCGAGGGAGATGTTGGAAGACCTGCGGGATATCGTGTTCAGATATCCGGGAGAGTGCAGGCTCGCTTTCAAGGTGGGTGTCCCCGGCGGGGAGGCGGTGAAGATTTCGGCACAGGGTCGTTTCAATGTTCTCCCCTGCAGGGAACTCCTTGCCGAGATCGAAGAACTGCTGGGATACAAGGCATGGGAACTGTTTTGAATTGAATATTGACGATTGAAAAACGAAAACACCTGCAACCTGCAACCCTTGGCATTGACTATTGGAACACTTGAACCTGTGAACCTTGAACCCATGAACCCTGAACCTGTGAACCCCTGAAGAGGACGTATGGCTCTGATTTTTGCGAGACGAAACAGTACACGTTCTCTCCTGTGGCTGGTGATGGCGTGTCTGCTTGGGGCCTGTGTTGTCGTGTCTTCGTGGGCCGCGGAGGAGGAAAAGATGAGCAAGGGATTTGAACCGATCGTCAGGACGGCCTCCGGGGCTGGAAGATGGTTCCCGGGGACCCGGAAGGCGCTGAAGGCCATGACCGACGGCTACATAGAGAATGCCCGGGTTGACAAGGTGAGCGGCAGGATTGTGGGCGCCATTGCACCCCATGCGGGGTATGTCTATTCCGGGAAGGTCGCCGGATACGCGTTTCGCGCAATACGGGATAATAGCGAGAAGTGGGGCCGGCCGGACACGGTCGTGGTCCTCGGCATCCGGCACCGCGGCGGATTTTCAGGCGTGGCCCTCATGGACGGAGACGTGCTGAGGACGCCCCTCGGTGATGCAGTGCTTGACAAAGAGGGCGCAGAAGCCATGGCGGCCGAAACCCCCCTGATATACTCTGATTACAGGCCCCATGCGGGAGAGCATTCGGCTGAAAACGAGGTCCCTTTTGTCCAGTCGGTCCTGCCGGGAACTCGCGTGATCGTCGGGCTGGTCGGGGACCATGATCCCCGGACCCTGGACGATCTTGTGGCTGCGCTGGATACCCTTTCCAGGAAGAAAAAAATCGTGGTCATTGCCAGCAGTGATATGCTGCATGACCCGGATTACGGCCTTGTCACACGTACTGACAAAGACACACTGGAAATGGTGAGGGCAATGGATTACAGAGGAGTCCGGAAAGGCTGGAGCTATTCACGTCAGACCTTCTGCGGCATAGGGCCGGTCCTTGCGGTCATGCGGTTTGCGGAACTCAAGGGATGCACAAAAGGAACGGTCCTGCGCTACCAAAACAGCGGCGATGAGTTCCCCGAGAGCCGGGGCCGGTGGGTCGTGGGCTACGGGTCAGCGGTTTTTGC
>CAZACO010000582.1:0-3330 GCA_964483185.1 uncultured Desulfobacteraceae bacterium | reverse complement strand
CGGCGATCCATGGAACTGCTCGGTCTCAAACTGAGGCTCAAGAAGGGCGTCCCTGACCAGAAGGAGCGGGACGACATAGAGAAGAGAATCAGGGCGCTCGAAAAAGATCTGAAGCTCGATTGAACGGCTACTCCTTTTTGGCGCCGGACATAAGAGGGCTAAAAGGTTATTCAGAGAACGCTTTACCCGACCTATATAGCATAAGCCGGTGTTCTATCTCTTTGGCCAGGTCTTTATCTCCTGCCGATCGGGCCAATTTGAGGCTTTCCCGCGCCGTCTGCTCCGCCTGTTGGAAACGGCCTGTTCGTGCAAAGGCAGCGGCCAACGTGTCGAGGAATTCTGGATTGTCCCTCCCTTTCCCTTCGCAGGCCACCAGGGCCCACTTGACGGCCTCTTCACCATTTCGAATGCCTTTGTCCCTGTCGGTTGCCAGAATCCAGGCCAGGGAGTTGGCGGGAATTGCCCAATCGGGTTTGACACTCAGGACTTGACGGTATTCGTTCATGGCTGCTGCCCTGTTCCCGAGGCCCCATAAAGCCAAGCCTAGATTGTAGCGTGCATTGATATGTTCAGGGTAGATTTCAAGGGCTTTATAAAAGGACCCGGCCGCCTCTTGGAATTTCTGCTGTTCCAATAGGATGACACCCAGGTTGTTGTGGACATTAGGGTTGTTGGGATGAAAATCCAACGCTTTGAGGAACATCTCTTTCGCTTTTTTCAAGTTGCCTTCACCCCTCAGGATAAGGCCCAGCTGAAAATAGGCCTCATCACTTCTGGGATCCAACCGGATGGCCTCTTCAAAAAACCCACGCGCTTCGTCCCGTTGGCCCACCATGAAGCACAATCTGCCTAAAGACAGGTGTGTTTTCGGATTTCCCGGCGCCAATTCTTTTGCGCGACCAAAAAACGAAGACGCCTTTTCAATATCAAGGGCCGTAATCGCCTTGGAACCGAGGACCAGAAGCTGGTCCACGTCGTAGCAACGCTCGTTCAGTTCCTCGATCCACGAATCAAAGGCGGGGATAAAACGGGTGCAACGTGACGCTCGATCAAGGGAATCACGTCGCTCCTTTTCTTTTCCCTCGTGAGCATAGACCGAGGCCAGAAGGCGGTAAGCATTCCCGAACTCCGGGTTCAACCGGATGGCTTCAAGCAGGTGGGAGCGAGCGGTTTCAAATTGGGAATGCCTGAGGGCGATTCTAGCCAAGCCGAGCAGGGCATAGGGATCTCCTTCCTGGATTTCCAGACGCCGTTCATAGAAGGCCTTGGCTCGCTCCATGTCTCCGTTTTTGAAATGGATATCCGCCACCTGAAGGACAGCAGGGGAATAGGTTGGGTCCAGGGACAGGGTCTTCTCCAGCAGGTTGAGGACCGACTCACTCTCACCCCTCTCCTGACGGATAAACGCCAGGAAATAGGGCCATCGAGGGTTTTGATCTTCCCATTCCATGGCCAGACCATAGCATCGTAGCGCCCGGTCGTAATAATGATTGGCCTGGTAAAGGTTTCCAAGTGCACCTATTTTTTGTCCCACTTGTTGCCTTCCTGTATTCAAGGCTCGTTTTATTTCCTGGTTCGCCTTTGCCAGCTCTTGTCTGAGTTTTTCGGTCTGGGTGGAGAGGTCGGGCACTCTGGGGAGACGATCCAAGACAGTGTCGCGCTTGGCCCGCTCCATGAGCGCCCAGGTTACCAACAGCACAGACAGGGCCAACACAGCCAGGGACAAGGGAAACCAGAAACGCTTGAAAAAGCCTTTTTTTTCCTCCACACTTCTTCTCCCAGGATTAGGGCGAGGGCCTCTTCTTCTCTGGTTCATCGGTCTTTGACAACCTTACGATCGGGCCACCTGTTGCGCCAAAGAAGAACACGGCTCATGCGATCGAAAGGAGGATAGGCGTGCATGCCACCGGTCACAAAGTCCACCCACCCATCCCCATCCATGTCGGCGGTATCCAGCACAAGGAGATGGGTCGGGTTTGAGGTCAGGTTGTGACGAGTGAAGTCCATTTTACCGTTGTTTTCAAACCAGATCATGGATTGCGCCTTGGGATCATCCCACTTATTAAAAGAACTTACCACCCCTATGTCTAGATCGCCATCTTTGTCCACATCAACGGCGTTGGCAAAATAGGCGCCTGGAAAATCGCCAATCCTATGGTATTTGAACGTTAGACCCCCTTTGTTCTCAAGCCATTGAACCCCGTGCCACGGCCGGGGTCCCGGCGGTATATAATCAAAGGCATCGCCGTTTGTGTATAGTATGTCCAGGTCACCGTCAATATCAAGGTCGACCATCGAAATGCCGCTGCTTCCGAAATCCTCATTCGTTGAACCATAAATCAGCCTAGGCCGGAATTTCCCTTTGCCGTCGTTTTCAAAGACATAGACCTCTTCCCATTCCTGAGAAACCAGGGCCACGATGTCCAAGTCGCCATCATTATCGATGTCCCGCACAGGCGTATGAATCGTGCCGGAGAGGTTAAGGAGGGGGTGACTCTTGAATTTCCAGTTACCCTTGTTTTCCATCCAACGCATTTCACCATCGTCGTACCCGAATTGGCCAACGGCCAAATCGATATCACCATCCCCATCAAAATCACCCGGTTGAATATCGGTAACGCGGGCTATTTTGTCGATCAATACGCGATTGATAAACTGGCAGTTGCCGGTGTTTTCTAAGACCACAACAGCTCCGATCTTGTCATTATTGGGAAATATCATCCCCATTTTGGCTATCAAGAGGTCCAGATCACCGTCTTTATCAATGTCGCAGGGGGTGGCATGTGCCGGGGCCTGGATCTGGGAACCGATTCTCTTCTCGTGATACATGCCTTTAGGGTCCTGTTGAATCCAGGAAATATGGTTGCGTTTGGCATCGCAAACCACAACGTCTTTGAGCCCGTCCTTGTCGAGGTCCACGATCGTCAGGTGGGTGATCCAGGGTTTGGAGTCACCCACCTGATCACCGATCGGTATCTTTTCAAGAAACTCAATTTTTTCCCCCTGTAAAGCCATCGTCGGAGAATTCTCAGGCCTCTCCCCGCTTTCTACGCCCATTTTCGATAAGGCGCGCTGCAGGTATTCTCCGAGTGACTCCCCGGTGCGACCGGCCTCATGGATGAAGATGGCCAATGGGATACCGATGATAACAGCGACCAACGCCAATAAAGATATGATGGTGGATTTTGAAATGCGCATGTTTCAGGTGTTCTCAACTTTAGGGTTTGACCCGCTTGTCCATAGGGCCTTTCCAAGTATTCCGGGGCTGATTCATTGGCGGAGGCGCAAGCGGATCATTTTTTTCGAAGCCGTCAATATTGAGTAAGATAT
>CAZACO010000581.1:0-3341 GCA_964483185.1 uncultured Desulfobacteraceae bacterium | reverse complement strand
ATTTTCTTGTTTTCTGTGACAGAAGAC
The DNA here is from genome assembly GCA_964483185.1 of uncultured Desulfobacteraceae bacterium. GTDB lineage: Bacteria > Desulfobacterota > DSM-4660 > Desulfatiglandales > Desulfatiglandaceae > CAZACO01. The sequence goes on along the minus strand of CAZACO010000581.1, from coordinate 3,314 downwards.
CAAGGAATAAGGGCCTAGTGGGGTTGATGACCGCCCCATAATCGATGGATCACGGACGGTTGACATGAAAACGGGCACGCATAAGATATGGCCCCGGGAACTGGCCTTTGATATTGACGGCGTTATTGCCGATACCTTCAGGGCGTTCGTTAAAACGGCCCGTGAGATGTATGGGATCGACATCGAGTATGAGGCCATCACGGAGTATGATTTCAGACAGGTGATCGATATTGACGAAGAGACAAGCGATGAAATTATTGAGATGATATTGGAAGATCCGGTAGGGATCGGGATCAGTCCGATCCACGGCGCTGTGGACGTGTTAACGCGCCTATCATGTTTTGGGCCGGTATTTTTGGTAACCGCAAGGACCAACCGGGACGCGATTATAGAATGGGTCCAGAAGACGTTGGGGTTAGAGGACGGAGAGGGAATGCACCTCGAGGCCACAGGAAGCCATGAGGACAAGCTGCCGGTGCTTCTGAAGCACGGGATCCGGTATTTTGTCGAAGATCGCCTGGAGACATGCTATCTTATCCAGGAAAGCGCGGTGACGCCGATTGTTTTTGAACAGCCCTGGAACCGGAAAGATCATCCTTTTCAATCCGTTAAGAGTTGGGACGAGATCCATGACATGGTTGAATGGGGATAAGATAGACCAAGACCGTCATGCTGTCGAAACCTGCACCCGATGAACGTGCCTTCCTGTCGGAGCGTTACACCTATTATTTCTCCAATATGATTTCAGGCCGCCATTTCAGCCACTCTTCTTTGGGTTCGTCATAAAGGACAAATGTCGCGCCGTTGGTTACAGGCCTACCGGTGGGCTGTTTCCCTTTGAATGTCTTATCTTTTGTCGGTTGCTTGTTTGACCCTGATTCTTCCAGCACGACGCCTTTTTTGAATGTATCACCTTCTGTCACAACGCTCTGTTTATCCGGCGTGGCAAAGGCGATGCCGCCTTCCAGGAGCGCCTGCATGGACTCGGTCTGCACCTTCGCTCCTTTAAAGAGGCCGACGTCGATCTTGATCCCCGAGGCATTCCAGAACTTCGAAGTGGTGCGCACCAGGGGCGCGTAACGGCTTTCAATGTCCACGCTTACAATGGCGGCGGTGGCGTCATCAGAGAGCCGATATCCGGTGACCCTTCCCACCTTGATCTGGCGGAAATAGATCGGATCATCTGTCTTTATGGACCCGAGCCTTTGAGCTGTCAGGCTGATCTTGAGGCCTTTTCTGGTTTCCACAGAGGTGGGGGGCTCGCTGAGGACCTTGAAGGTCCGTTCGGGTTTCCCCTGTCCAGGGCGAAGGGTGATATAGGTCCCGGAGAGCACCGTTTCCAGATTCTTGGTGCCGGCCAGGCCGATTTCCGGTTCCACGAGCCAGAATTGCGTCCCGTCCCTGAGCAGGGAACGGTATTGGCTCTGGATGGAGGCCGTTACCTGGACGCCTGTTCGCTTCTGATTGAGTGCAATTTGGAAGACCCTCCCGATCTCAACGCCCTTGTAGCGGATCTGGGTCCTGTCGGTGATCCCCTTTGCCTGGTCAAAGATGAGGGTAATCTGCTTACCCTCCTGCTCGGCGAGGCCTTTCTCTTCAAAGAGTCGGAAGGTGTCGCCGTCAACGGCCTGCGGGGCGTCTTGAAACTCTTCAGGGGTGAAAAACGCGACGCCGCCCATCATCAGGGCGCTTAAGGCCTCGGCCGTGACCTTGAACCCCGAGAGGCTTCCCTCAAACGTTATGCCGCTGACATTATAGAACCGCGACGATTTTTTTACTTTATTGCAGTACTCCTTGCAAATGTAAATATCAATCAGGACCTTCCCATTGTCGTCGATGTGGAAGTCCTGGACTTCCCCGGTCTTAATTCCTTTGTAGTACACCTCGCTCTCCGGGGCTAATGAACCCAAATTGTCGGCAATCAGATGGATGCTGATGCCCCCCGGTTCGTGGGACCCAAAAGGCGGCGGCTTTGACAGTGCGACAAAATGCCGCTCTTCCGGCCCGTCTCCGGGCAGCATCGTGAGATAATTTCCTCTTAAAATGGTTTCAAGCCCTGAAATCCCTCTTGGTGAGATCTTGGGTTCCACCATCCAGAACTGGGTGTTTTTTTTGAGGTGCGCTTCGGCTTCCTTTACGAATTCCACGAGCACATTAACGCTCCGGAAGTCCTTGTTGATGGAAAGGTCCTTTACAATCCCTATCGGAATGCCGCGATAAATGACGCGGGTTTTCCCCTTTTCGATGCCCTGCGCATTGTCAAAGGTGATGATGACATTGATTCCTGCATCAACAACACTTTTATACACGATCCAGCCTGCAATCAATAATGCCACGATGGGCAGAACCCAGATGGGAGAGATGCCTCTTCTGGATTTCATTTCCGGCCCCGGGATATCTGATCCTGCTTGATATTCTTCAGTCATAGGGGTTCCTCCCATATAAGTCTTGCGTCAAATGTGTTCGCTGCCAACATGGTGAATACAACGACGGCGGCAAAATAGGAGGCCGCAGGCGCGGGTGTGATGGAGCTCAGCGTCCCCAGGTTTACGAGTGCGACCACGATAGCGATTACAAAAATATCGAGCATGGACCAGCGGCCGATGAAACTGATGATCCGGAACATCAGGGTCCTGTGCCTCAGCCATGTTTTCCATTTTTTCTGAATTGAGATCATGATGAGCATAATGCCTGCCACCTTGAATACCGGCACCAAGATGCTTGCAAAAAAAATAACGATCGCGATGAAGTACTCGCCGGATTGGATGAATTGCTCAATGCCGTCTATAATGGTGTTCGGTTCCTTTTGGCCAAGATAGGTGACGTTCATGATGGGAAGGAGATTGGCGGGAAACAGGAAGATCAGGCTGCTGATGAGCAGGGCCCAGGTCCGTGCCAGGCTGTTGGATTTTCTGGAGTGAAGCGGTTCACCGCAGCGCGGGCAATGCATTCCTGAGTCCCCGTTCCCCGCTCTTACCAGCAAATGGCAGCTCAGACAGTGAATCAGTCCTGCCTCCCGCGCCGTGAGGATGGATACTGGATGCTGGATGCTGGATACGGGATACGGGTCTAAGATCCCGTCTTCAGCATGAATTCTGGATTCTGGATTCAATAAAGCACTCACCGTTATAAAATAACATGAAGTTTCCCAATGCAGGCCTTTGGCCGTAACCAAATCAGTGGCCAGTGTTCAGGTTTCAGCAAACAACAAACCCTGACACCCGAAACCTGATCCCGCCGCGGGAAAACCTCCATCTGAAATGAATCGGATGGGTTAACCTCGACAAAACATCTTCGCTTTTTGTCCCGCAAGG
>CAZACO010000580.1:0-3342 GCA_964483185.1 uncultured Desulfobacteraceae bacterium | reverse complement strand
GCATATCGGGATCTTCGATCCGCTTGGCTTCTTTTCTATTGTACTAAATAAACATTATAATATATAAATTGTTAGAAGTCAACATAAAATTATCTCAACCATAAACAAGCGCTTTGTGTAATGGTAACGATATTGAGGAATGAAATGGATGGATCATCGGCAAATTTCATCGAACAGGGAGGAGGCACCCAAGCGGCGGCAGGGGGGGTTTCCAGCCGAAGGGTCGGCAGGACGATTGGGTGTCAATGGATTGGCACAAAACCGCCTTGGTCTTCTCCCCATTTTGGTCGCCACTCTGTCTGAAATGATACCGGAGAAAGATGCTTCCTCTTATCTCATTGGAATAATTCATTTTTTTATCAGAAAATGGCAACGACCGCAGGCCGTGAAGCCTGGCACACTGTTTGCTTATCAGGAATGAAGCCTCCAACTCAAGATGCGATGGCAATGACTGCCCCCGGCAAAGCACCTTTTTTGACAACGGCTTCCTTCCGGAATCATGAGAGGAACCCCCGCTTCTTGAGATCCCTGGCCACGTCCTCCAGGCCCGATTCCATGAGGGTGTCCTCGGTGGGGATACCGGTCATGGGATCCCAGCCTCTCTCATCATAGTAGTCGTCCAGCAATCGCTCACAGTCTTCCCTCGAGAGAGGGCTCCCGAAGTAGTCGCTCAGGACCAACGTTCCCCTGTCCGTCGTCTCCAGGGGGTCGAACCATCTTTCGGGAAAGACATCGTCCTTGCGGGAAAACCCCAGCCTGACATTCAGGGCCTTATACAGATTGTAAACGCGCCGTGTCCCCTGTCTCAGGGTCCCGAGAGAGGTTTCTATCCCCGTAACTGCAGAGTAGATCTCGGACCAGTCTTCCCCCCTGAAGAAGTCATCTACGCGGCCCCTCAAGCATCCCATGCCTATGGAGTTCATGAGGACAACCCAGTCCTCTCCGTAGGGAAGCATTCGGGCGATGTTGAAGGCATCGGGTTTGGGAAATATTCGTTCCAGGGCATCGGAAGACACCCCCCGATCCTGGAGCCAGCTCCTGTATTTCTCCGCGGGTTCGTCCCGGGACATGTACAGAGTGATCGCTCCCTGGGGGGCATGTGCCCCTCTGGGGTTCACCACTTGATTCAGCTCGGGACCGGCCACCCTGTTCATGCGGGGGTCATACAGGGGCTCCATCCCTTTGATTTGAACCGCATACTTCTCACAGCCCTTCCCGATCTCCGCGATGGCCTTCATGTAACCCTTTGCAAGGGTTCTTCCCAGCCCCTCACCCCGGACCGCCTGCTCCGCCAAAGCCATGGTGGTTTCGAAGTCACGTTTCAGAGGGATCCCCCCCGTGTCCTCTTTCGTGAGAATGCCCCGTTCGTAGAGTTCCACAGCCCAGTCAATGAGGGCCGTGTAGGAATGGATGCACAGCCCGGTCCGATTGAAAAACTCCATGGCCTTGATCGCGTTCTCGTAGCTGCCCACCTGACAGCGGGAGGCCATCTGCACCAGCCGTCCATAAAAGGAAGAAACCCAGGCCTCGGCCCCATCAAACGGCCCTTTTCTCACTTTCACATGATCCTTGCATCCCACCGGGCATTCCGGATCCGAGATTCGACCTGCCTTGATGTTTTCCAGATAGTATTCCGGGTGATATACTCGGTACGCTTCGGATGTGGGGAACCGGCCAGTCCAGTTGTTCATGGACATGCCATGGGTGTCGGCCCAACCGCCGAAACCGTCCATGGTGCCCATTTTCACTAGTCTGTTGAGTCCCGAATACTCCCTGAAGCGTTGCATGATCCGTCGGGTGCACGCTGCAAGACGGGAAGGGTCTGCGATCTGCACATCTTCGCTGCCCCAGGCCGTCAGCGCCTTGAGATTCTTGGAACCCATGATGGCAGGCAGCCCCCCTTTTCCCCAAGTGCTCACCTTATCCACCAGGCAGATACTCGTGTTCACGAGCCTTTCGCCTGTAACGCCCATGGCGATCACGGCATGGTTTCTTCCATGTTTGGCCCAGAGGGCGTCCGTGGTCTCGTGGATGTCTTTTCCCCAGAGGTCCCCTGCATCATGGATGGCCACGTCATCCTTATTGATCCGGATATAGACAGGGCGTCTGGCTTTGCCCGTGATCACCAGGCCGTCATAGCCGGACAGCTTCACCTGGACTCCAAAATGCCCCCCTGTTACGCCTGGAGAGATGGTGCCCGTAGAGGGCCATTTACTGACCACGCAGTGTTTACTGGACACGGGGGCAGCTGTGCCGAGAAGCGGACCCATGCCCATGATAATCTTGTTTTCAGGAGCCAGAGGATCCACTTCCGGGTCAAGGAACTCCCATGCGAGTTTGCAGCAAAGACCGAAACCCCCGATGAATTTCCTGGCCGTATCCGGATCCAGGGGTTCCTTCCTCACTTCCTCTTTGGTCAAATCGATGTGCAAAATCTGCCCATTATATCCACCCGAATTCATCTTCCACTCCTTTCACTCCTGTGTTGAGGCTGCCGCGGCCGATCTTGATAGTATCAAGAGATAGTGTAATGACTTCCCAATGCCCTGAGCCTTGCGCCTCTTCCTGATATGCCGATCCCCCTGCCGATGATCATGGGCAGGATTGATCGGGGTCAAGCAGGCGTTATCGTTATTTCGGTTTCTGCCAGAAAGGACCGGTCTTCCCGATCTCCTTGAGGACCTCAAACATTTCAGCCCTGTAATTCAGCCTATTGGAGAAATAGTCCGGGTCCATACGCCTGCGAAAATACTGGATGGAAAAAAGCTTGACCGCGTCAAAAAGTGGCATAATTCCGTCCTCAGTAGCTGGATCGAAACGGTCATAATGATGGGCATGCTCTTCCGACCGGAAGAAGTGCATGGTGCTTCAGGCATAACTGATATTTTCATACCACTTCCAGAATGGGACAGCCACGTATGTCACGATGCTGTCCGGTTCGGCAACCCGTACTTCCCCATCTTTAATCTTTAAATGAATCGGCTCTCCGCAATCCAAACAGGGACAATCAATCTGGACTACCTTGCCCGGGAACAGCCAGCAGACCGCTAGCGACTCGAACCCTCACTGCCCGAACCACTTCTGTTCTCCATCAATGGTAAGCCTGTATTGGGTAGGCAGGTTATTGAATGGGGCAAAGGATGTAATGAGATCGGTTTGGGGATAAAGCCAGCCCGGAATCATCTCGGAGAAAAGGTCATGCAGGGCCTTTCGACCCTCGTTGGGTGAGACCCCCAGTTCGGTCGCCAGCTCCATGTAGAAGGGTGCCTGGCCTGTATCCACGAAACGCTTCAGTATAAAGTGAAAAGTCTTATCCAACGTACTCGGTTCACTCATAGATCC
>CAZACO010000579.1:0-3347 GCA_964483185.1 uncultured Desulfobacteraceae bacterium | reverse complement strand
AAGGGAGCCGCGAGAAGGGCGAAAGGATGTGGCAGGTGATGATCGAGCATCTGGTGGAGTTTGTGGAAGACCTCAAAAGCCTGAGCCTGGATGAGATCTACCAGAAAAGGTATTGACCGCCATGAAGATCACACGAATTGAGGTATGGCCGGTCACCCTGCAATTGGCCGAGGCCTATACCATCGCCTATGAGACCGTTGAGGAGGCCGCCAATATCTTTATCCGCGTGGAAACCAGCACAGGTATCAACGGGTACGGATGCGCCGCCCCCAGCGAACGCGTTACAGGGGAAACGGTTGAGGACCTCCTCCAGGCCGCAGATGCCATCGCCCCGGCCATTCGGGGCGCCGACCCGCTCCGGGGCGCCCTGCTCATGGAAAGGCTCAAGCCCCATCTGAAGGACCAGCCCTCCCTGTTGGCGGCCGTGGACATGGCCCTGTTTGATATCCTGGGCAAGGCAGGAAGCCTCCCGCTCTGGAAGATTCTGGGCGGTTTTCGGGACCGGATGAAGACCAGCGTCACTATCGGCATCCTGCCGGAAAAGGAGACCGTGGAACGTGCGTTGCGATGGAAAGGGGAGGGGTTCAAATGCCTGAAGCTGAAAGGCGGGAGTGATGTGGATTCGGATATTTCCCGGGTGATGAAGGTGCGAGAGGCGGTGGGAAAGGATATGGAACTCCGTTTCGATGCCAACCAGGGATTCACGGTGGACGATTCCCTCAGGTTTGTGGAGGAGACCCGCACTGCACGCCTCGAATTGATCGAGCAGCCCACCCCGAAAGGCGAGCCGGATCTGCTGGGACGCGTCACAAAGGGGGTTGCCATTCCGGTCATGGCCGACGAGAGCCTCATGACGTTGCGCGACGCCTTCCGGATCGCCCGGCGCGGCCTGGCCGATATGGTGAACGTCAAGCTCATGAAGGTGGGAGGGATATCAGAGGCCATCCAGATTAATGCGGTCGCCCGGTCGGCCGGCCTGGAGGTCATGGTGGGCTGCATGGACGAGGCGGCCCTGTCGATCGCCGCGGGTCTCCATTTTGCCCTGTCCCGTCCCAATGTGGCCTATGCCGATCTGGACGGCCACCTGGGGCTCCTGAACGACCCCTCTGACGGCGCCGTCATACTCAAAAACGGCATCCTCTTCCCCACCAACAGGCCGGGCCTGGGTTTTGATCCCGCTAACGGATAACCGATAACGGTCTGTTTCTGCCTCGATCTGATCCCGCTGAAAAGCGGGAAGGCTGTGCTCATATGTGAAACGGAAGGCAGAGGGGATTCCTTCAGAAAGGAATATCAGGAGTGAAGGCGTTGCCTCTTACCAATTTCTCTGAAAATTATCCTCTGAAAAGGCGCAGATGAAACGTTTATTTCAACACTCTTGAGTTCGCTCTCAGGGTAGGTGGCCATTTAAAGGCTCTGCGCCGTCAAAGAGGCTCCGGGGAAATATATTCCTTTTTGAAGGAATCCCCTCTGCCGGACTCTTTGAGAAGATACCGTTCTACGGTTCTACCGGCCGCACATGCCATATGTCGTCCGCATATTCCCGGATGGTGCGATCACTCGAAAAGTAGCCCATTTTGGCGACATTGCGGATCGATTTGCGGGTCCATTCAACCGCGTTGCGGTAGCAGTCATCCACCCGTTCCTGGCACGCCATATACGAGCTGAAATCAGCCAACAGCATGTAGGGATCTCCTCTCTGCAGGAGCGAATCGAAGATCGGCCTGAAGCGCCCAGGATCATCGGGTGAGAAAAACCCGTCATGAATAGCGTCCAAGACCCCTCTCAATTCGTGATTCCGGGAATAGTCGTCCCAGGGGGTGTAACCGCTTCTCTTTTTCTCCGCCACTTCCCGGTCGTTCAACCCGAAGATAAATATATTTTCTTCACCCACTGCATCCTTTATCTCGATGTTGGCCCCGTCCAGCGTGCCGATGGTCAGGGCACCGTTGAGTGCGAATTTCATGTTGCCCGTGCCCGAGGCCTCCATGCCGGCCGTGGAAATCTGTTCCGAAAGCTCGCTCGCCGGAAAAATCCGTTCCGCCATCGAGACACCGTAGTTGGGGATAAAGATTAGCTTCAGGAGTCCGCTGGTATCCGGATCGGTGTTGATCACCTTCCCCACATCGTTTATCAGCTTGATAATCAGCTTGGCCATGGTGTAACCGGGCGCGGCCTTGCCCCCGATCATCACGGTGCGGCCCACCCAGCCGCCACCGGGATCTGATTTTATCCGGAAGTAGCGGCCCACCACCCCGAGCACATTCAACAACTGGCGCTTGTATTCGTGAATGCGCTTGACCTGCACGTCGAACATGCTGGCAGAATCAATCTCTATGCCGATCGTCTCCTCGATCTCATTGGCCAGGACCATCTTGTTCATCTCCTTGACCGCGCGCCAGTCATCCAGAAATCCTTTGTCATCCATCTTTTCGAGGAGTTTCTCCAGGGCATTCAAGTGGGTGACCCACTCATCGCCGATGTGCTCGGAAATCAGTCTGGAAAGGGCCGGGTTGGCCTGCCTCAGCCAGCGTCTCTGGGTAACGCCGTTGGTCTTATTGTTGAATTTCCCGGGCCACAGCCGGTTAAAATCCGCCATGAGAGACTCCTTTAGAAGCCGGGTGTGCAGGGCGGCCACGCCATTTACAGAATGGCTGCCGACCACGGCCAGATGGGCCATGCGAACCCTCCCGGGGAAACCTCCCTGGAGAATGGACAAGCGAGACGCCAGATCCGCATCATTGGGGAATGCCTCTCTAACCTCCATCATGAAACGACGATTAATTTCATAGACAATTTCCATATGTCTCGGCAGGAGCCGTTCTAAAAGCTCCACCTCCCAGACCTCCAAGGCCTCGGGGAGAAGGGTGTGATTGGTGTAGGCGAATGTGCGCGTGGTGATGTCCCACGCCGTCTCCCATGACAGGGTATGCCTGTCCACCAGCAGGTGCATCATCTCGGGGATCGCAATGGCGGGATGGGTGTCGTTCAAATGGATCGCCACATGGTCAGGGATGAGCGCAAGGTCATCGTGATCCTTCAGGTAATTCTCGATAATTTCCTGGAGGGATGCCGAAGCAAAGAGATACTCCTGCTTAAGGCGGAGTTCCTTGCCGGCCTCGATAGTGTCGTTGGGATAGAGGACCTTTGATATATTTTCACTGGCCGTCTGTTGTTCCACGGCCTTCAGGTAGTCACCGTCATTGAAATATTGGAGATTGAATTCCTCCCCGGCCCTGACAGACCACAATGTGAGCAGATTGACTGTCTCCGTGTGGTATCCGGGGATGGGGATTTCATGGGGGAGGGCAAAGATGTCGTCCGTCTCAATCCAGTCGACCCGGTAT
>CAZACO010000578.1:0-3357 GCA_964483185.1 uncultured Desulfobacteraceae bacterium | reverse complement strand
GGCGTTCTTGGCGTCTTTGCGAGAAAACATACTTTTTACGGGACCATCAATATTGCCTGATCTCGTTTACAAATAACTACTCTGAAAGTCAATGAAAATGCCTTCCCGCACAAGACCTGTCGGGTCATCATACCGCATCTCTTCGATAAATACGATGAGAGATTTGCTCGGCGTAATCGCGCAGGGCGGACTGACGAAAAAGCAAAAGAGAAAATGACGATGGATCATAATGGTGTTTTTACGCGCAGAGATTTTTTAAGACAGATCGTGGTATGTGGTATTGGATTTCCTGCCCGTATGGGATCCAGCGGGCCATTCACCGGTTTCCCGATGCCATTCGTTCGGCTTCCGGCATGCGGCGGAGCTGAAGCATGCTCCAGATCCCAAACACGGGTCCGGGTACAAGGATTACAAAGGCCCATTCCCAGCCGATGATCTCAACAAGTGGCGGGATGATGCGGATTGAGAGCAAGGTCAGCAGAAATCCAAGGGTAGTTTGAACCGTGAGTGCCGTGCCCACATAGCGCGGGTCGGTGAGCTCGCTGACGGCGGCGCTGAACTGTGCGCTGTCGGCTACGACAGTGAAGCCCCACAGGAGGCAGAGAACCGTCAGAAGCCCTGGACTCGAGAAGAAGATCCCTGCACACAGGGCGCATGTGCCCGATAGGATCAGGCTGACCACCGTCACCCGTGATCGGCCGAAACGATCGGCCAAGAGACCGGCCACCAGGCTGCCGAAAGCACCTACGGCAACAGCTGCAAATCCGGCCAGGCGCGCCGAGAGGGTGCTCCAACCGGCCGCACCATAACTGATTAGCAAGAACATGGGGACCCATGTCCACATACCGTATAGTTCCCACATGTGACCCAAATAACCAAAATTTGCAAGCCGCGTGGGCCTGTGGGTCAGCACCCTACCCGCAAAACGCCAGTTGAAGGGAGCCACCCCTGTCAGAAATGGTCCTGCATACACCCCGATGGCCACCACCAGCGCACCAAGGGCGGCTAACGCGGAGATCACGAAAAGTACCGTGCGCCAAGGAGGCATGCCATCGCCACCTAGAAACGGAAGGGCGTTGAGCAGATGAGGAACGGACTTCCCCAGAACAATCCCTCCCACCAGCAAACCGATACCCAGTCCACGGTCTTCCTTGCACCAGGTTGCAGCGAGTTTCATGCCGGGCGGATAGGTGCCGGCGAGCCCAATGCCGGTACCGAAGCGCAACAGGAGGGCAAGAGTGGGGGCATCGTCCAGGAGTGCAATGCCCGCATTGGCTGCTGCTCCCCACAAGGCACAAACTGCGATCAGCCGATTGGCAGGAATGCGGTCGGGTAGGTTCAAGAGGGCGCTAAGGAGAGCACCCACCACAAAGCCGACCTGGACACTCATGGTCATCCAGGATTGATCCGCTCCGCTAAGCTGCCATTCTTCCGTCATCTGGGGCAGGATCGCAGAGACGGAGAACCAGAGGCCAAAAATAAGCATCTCCGCCGTCACCAAGAGGACAAGATTGCGCCATTTCTCAACGGCAGAGATCGTCATTCGCTCAAGGCTGCGATTCGCAATCATGATCTGTACCTTACGCTCGTAAGTCTCCGGCAAATGTATCCACTTCTATCCTGCAACACCGTTATCCGCCGCTGGTCCGGCAGGGGTATCAGCGGCTTTGTAATGTGTTTCTAAAGATTCCTTGAAAATCAAACAGAGCGTGGTACTGCCCTGAAAATGTATCTGCTTCGATGTTAAAGCTCGATCCCTTAGCGGCTGATAGTGCGAATCCAAAAACGTTCCTTTATGGATGCGCATTGATTAGATGATCCCCATTCCACTCAGGACCGACAGCATGACGGCGGCCGCGATCACCGACCCCACCTGACCGCCGGCGTTTGCGCCCATGGCGTGCATGAGAAGGTAGTTCTTCCTGTTGTACCTCTGGCCCTGTTTCTGCACCACCCGGGCGGACATGGGAAAGGCGGAGATTCCCGCGGCGCCGATGAGGGGGTTGACCTTGCCGCCGCTCATGAGCCGCATGATTTTCCCGAACATCAACCCGCATGCCGTGTCCAGGCAGATGGCGATAAAACCGAGGCAGAGGATAATCAGTGTCTGGGGATTGAGAAAGGCCGGGCCCGACATGGTAGCACCGATGGACAGCCCTAGAAACAGGGTAACGACGTTGGCGATTTCATTTTCCGATGCCCCGGTCAGGCGGGCGACGACTCCTGACTCCTTCATGAAGTTGCCGAGCATGATAGTCCCGAGGAGAGGCAGGCCTTTGGGTGCGATCAGCCCGCCGATGATGGTGATGACGAGGGGAAAAAGCAGCTTCGTTGTCTTGGAGACCGTTCCTGTCATGGTTTTCATGACCGTCGTCCTCTCTTTTTCCGTGGTAAGCAGCTTCATAATGGGCGGCTGGATCACGGGGACGAGAGACATGTAGGAGTAGGCCGCCACGGAAACCGCACCGAGCAGATGGGGGGCGTACTTGGAGGTTACATAGATGGCCGTCGGGCCGTCGCAGGCCCCGATGATCCCGATGGAGACCGCATCCAGCTGGGGGAATCCCAAGGCCAGGGCCAGACCCAGGGTCAGAAAGATTCCGAACTGACCGGCAGCCCCGAGCAGGAAGGTGGACGGGCTTGCAAGCAGAGGGCCGAAATCCGTCATGGCACCGATACCTACAAAAATCAGGAGCGGAAATAGCTCATTGGCCACCCCCATATTATAAATGACCCGGAGAAACCCTTCCTCACCCATGACGTCCGCCAGGGGGATGTTCACCAGGATACAGCCGAATCCTATGGGAACCAGAAGCAGGGGTTCGCAGTCTTTCTTGATCCCGAGCCAGAGAAGGACAAGGCCCACGAGAATCATGCTGGCGCTTCGCCAGTCGAGATGCAGAAATCCATTGATGAGGCCCTGCAGTCCGCTGATAATAGATTGCTCCATGGCTCATTCCTCCTTCTTGTAGGGGAAAAGTTTTCCCAGCAGTCGCATGATGAGGCTCATGATCCACAGGGTCAGGATTGTTCCTCCCATGCCGCAAACCATCATTGTGATACCAAATGTCCAGTTGTCCATTCTCTTATCTCCTGAATAATTGATGGACTCGTAAAAAGTCCATCAATAGACCGAGGGCGCTTAAGCCCCGGTCTGGGGTAGGGGTGGAACCATTTGAATCCCATTCAAATGGCGGGGGAGGGGGAGCCCTCCTCCGCCGAGCAAAAAGGCGCGAAGCGACTTTTTACGAGGTTATCAACATTGGGGCTGACAGCGGGCCTATGAGAGAAACACCCCGGTCCCCTGGAGCAGCCTGTCAAGGGCGTCATCTTGGTCCATGAGTTCCGTCAGACGGC
>CAZACO010000577.1:0-3371 GCA_964483185.1 uncultured Desulfobacteraceae bacterium | reverse complement strand
CGGTGACATGGACATCATAATATTGGCGCCGGCCATATCTTCAGCGGATACCTGTTGCCCCGTTAAACCAGACATATATCTCGCCCAATTCGCAGCTTCCGTTCCTGCCTGCGGCACCGCTTTGATTCTCATATGGCTGAGCGCCCCCGCCGCATTCGGGTTCATGGCCTTAAATTTGGCTATGTCAGTAGCCAATGCCGGCGTCTGAAATCCATGTGTTCCGATGTCCGATCTAAACCTGTTTTCAAAAGACTCTATGGCATTGTCATAAATACCTGCCCTTAAGCTGTCCGAATACACCCTGTTTCCCATTTCACTTCTGGTATTGGATCTTATCAAGGTATCCGTGGTAGATTGATATCCAGAGGTCCTTCCGGCCTCATCCGGGGACATCCCCATGTCTCTACCTGCACCTATTCGTCCTGCTGCTTCTCCCACTCCGAATTCTTCCGTATCTGCAAGAAAATCCATACCGCCCTTTTGATCGACAGCCATGCTTTTTGCGTATGACTGATTGACCTGAAGGTCACGGGCTTTGCCTCCGGCTGTGGTCATATCATTCAGGTTCCCATGGAGTTCTTCCTGATAATCTAAAAACTTGTTTTTCGTTCCAACATCATAGCCTTTTTCTCGTCTGTGAACCCCCATCGAGCCCATACCGGTTCTTTTTCCTTCAGCGCCGTATGCTCCGGCTGACGCCACATTCCCTCTGATCGTGTTGAGGTTGGCGCCAATTTGAGATTCAATAGCCTCACCGCCGAACTCATCGATCACACCCTGTATGGTCCCGTGTTCCGTCATCTCTTTGACATATCCGTGTCGGCTGATCCCGGTAAATCCGTATCGGTTATGCTTGGCCACTTTGGGCATGTAACTGCCTCCCAGACCTTCCAGTGTGCTTGCAACGCCAGCTGGATTATAAACCCTGCTGCTTGTCTTACCGGCAACAGATTCTAGGGACTGGACCTGCATCATCCCCAAACGAGACATGGCATTTCCGCCGAATCTAACCAGGCTGCCTGAAAACACGCCAGCGAGCATAAACGCCAGCAGTTGATAAGGCGCAAAACAAGCATAAGCCCTTGCCGCCTCCGAGCTGAACATCAGCATGCTTCTCAATCCCAACTGACCGTTGACGATGCTCTCCATTACGGAAATGGCCGCATCCCTTGCATACTGATGTAAAAGTGCATCACTAATCCCCCAACAGATGAAAAATACACTGAACCCGAACAAAACCGATATGGCGCGACCATAGAGTGCTGTTGCCCCGAGCATTATCAAAAATGGCGATGCCCCGAGGAAAACCGCAAACATCATGCCCTTGATAAGCGGCATCCATTGACCGGCCATAACACCGGCAGTGACAAGGCGCGAGCCCATGGAACGGTTTGCCAGATATTTTGCGGCAGTATCCGGCGCTTCCTTTAAAAGGACGTTATGCATCTCGGTTGCAATAAGGTACTGCTTCATCAGTGCACTCTCAGAAATCGCCGCACCGCCGAGAATGTGGTTCTGGATATATCCTGTTATCTTGGTTTTGCATTGCTGCTCCATATTCGGGCCGACAGCGCCGACAACCCTCTCGGCAAACCCTGCTTCAGCGCACCGTTCCTTGAAGAACCTGACGACCCCAGGATGCGTGTCGCCCAGTGAACTAAAATAACTGTTCAACCGGTTCCATGAATCCTGGCAGGTTATTGTTATTCCCGCCTTATTGGAATTGGTGTGATAGATGGTGCTTACCGCAGGATTGGCACCATTGCTCAACAATGCGACAAAATCCGTGTTGTAATCGATATCCTCAAATCCTATGGCTGTTGTCGGCGTGTTGATGTCATAGAAAAAACAGTCCCTGATGTAATTCTGAATATTTGAGTTGTTCAACGATCCGTTCGCATCTGTTCCACCGGTACCGTTCAGATCGACTCCGCCGTCGAACACTTTGGAAATGGCGTCAAAGGTAATCCCTCGCGGGTTGCTCAGATAATCGTCACCATACTCCGAAGGCGTCGCACTGGTTTCAACGATCCCTATGATCCCCTGCTCGATCTTGTTTCCCACAAGCGCTAAAAAGGCAATTCCGTCCGGAATTCCGGTCACGGTGATAAACTTGTTGTTGGTTTGATCCCTCACCAGAAAGGTAGATGTATTCAAAATAAAGGCGCCATAGATGGCAAGGCCAATGGCGATCGAACCGATCCAGTTGATCCATGGGTAAACCTGCCTGTCTTCCATAAGGGTTTTCTTTACGGAACCAAGGCCGGTCCCGATGATCACCAGCACAATGACGGCGATGACACCTCCCCTGTAGCCGTTGTCGCTGGCGATCAGGCCGATTCGAAGAAAAGTGTTCGCAATCAGGTCGAAGTTTCCCTGGGTGATAAACTCAGTAAGAAATGCAGGGACCTGTGCAAAGGTCGCCGAAGGATACAAAAACAACAATATTAAAATTGTTAAGAAGCCTTTAATTGTTTTATTTTTCATATGGCTGTCTTTGTTTGAATTAATGCCCCGCTATCGGCGTTGATTTTTGCGTGTTTCCAGACACCTTATTGCTGGTTACATGTTTTAGTTCTTTGGACATTGCCCTGAAATAATCATTGATTTGAAGATTTTGAACCAGGGCATTCTGGCTGGTCCGGTAATCCTGCGCCATCCTTCTGATCAGCACCCTGAGATCTTTAAGCAGCTTTTCGATACTATCCTTGCAGTTGCTCCCCAGTTCAAAGTGACAGTTGTTCTGACCGCCGCCGCCGCTGGTTCCCGCCTGGTCGTCATAGACTTTCTGTGCAAGATTGATCGCCTTGCTCATATGAGCGCTCCAGTCGTTCATCATGTAATACACCTGGTATGCGGCGATATAGTCGGTAAACTGCATGGCGATATCGGAAGGATCAGCATCGGCACCCTGCAACCCTACGTAGGCGATCAGGGCGCTGTACACCGGAGCTGGTATCTCCGATAGAAAGGTCTGATCGTCAAGGCTCAATGGTGCCTTGTTGATGATATTATTGACGATACCAACCAGGGACTGGAAGATATAATCTCTTAGGTTTCGATAGGAACTAGACCCGATATTGAGATTGTTCATCATCACACATTGTCCGGTGGAGTTCATTTTCTGGACATTACCGTCTACAAAATGGCTCAAAGTGATGTCAGCGACGCCCGGGTTTTGGGCACAGGGCTTTTCAACCCGGTAATTGATATTGCCGGCGCTGGTGTCGATGTATATATCCCCCACAAGACCTCTCATCAAAGCCACATAATCCGATCGGTACGGTACCCCCAATTTGGTCACCAAATGATCCAAGACATAGCCTTGTGAAAAGTAGATATCTCTTAAGTCTTCCGGGCACCCGCTGACC
>CAZACO010000576.1:0-3371 GCA_964483185.1 uncultured Desulfobacteraceae bacterium | reverse complement strand
CGGCCTATGCCGTGGCAAAAAGGCTGAACCTGAGCCGAAACCACCAACTGACCATCTTAGACTCCATGGAATTCACCAGCGTCCAGCCGGAAGTCATGGAGGCCCTGGTGCAAAGGGTCCACGTGTTTTCCAGGGTGACACCGGCACATAAGCTTCAGATCGTCCAGGCCCTTCAGGGGGCAGGCAAGACGGTCGCCATGACGGGAGACGGGATCAATGACGGCCCGGCCTTGAAGGCCGCCGACATCGCCATTGCCATGGGTCATGGCGGCACAGACGTCGCCCGGGAGGTGGCCGACGTGGTTCTGGAGGACGACAATCTTGAAACATTGGTCATTGCTGTCCAGAACGGGCGCAACACTTACAAAAACATACGAAGGTCGGTCCGTTTCTTCCTCTCCACCAATCTCAGCGAGATCATGGTCATGTTCACGGCCATGGCTGCAGGGATCGGATTCCCCCTGAATGTGATGCAACTCCTCTGGATCAATATTATCTCCGACATCTTTCCGGGGCTTGCTCTCTCCATGGGAGACCCGGACCCGGACGTTTTGAAAGAGCCGCCGCGCGATCCACAGGCGCCGCTCTTTGCAAAGGAAGACTTTAAAGAGATGGCTCTTGAATCGGGGATCATCAGTGCCGCTGCCATGGGGGCCTATGGCGTGGGCATCGGGGTGTACGGCATGGGCCCAAGGGCCACGTCCCTGGCGTTCCAGAGCCTTACCTTCGGGCAATTGCTGCACGCCATATCGTGTCGCTCGGAAACCCGCGGCATCTTCAGCAAAAAACGTCCGTCATCCAACCCCTATCTCAATGTGGCCGTGGGGGGTTCTCTGGCTCTCCAGGTGCTGACCATGGTGATTCCGGGCTTGAGAAACTTCCTCGGTGTAATGCGGCCGAACCTTTTTGACGTAGCCGTGATCGGTGGAAGTGCGGTATTGCCGCTTCTGATTAACGAAAGCAGAAAAAGGGAAAGAAAGGTTGACCCATGACAAGAAACTACATGTTTACGTCAGAATCGGTGACCGAAGGGCATCCGGACAAGCTCTGCGATCAGATCAGTGACGCCATTCTTGATCATTTCCTGAGGCAGGATCCCTATGCAAGGGTACGGGCCGAGTGCACCGTATCCAACGGCATTGTCTTTATTGCCGCGCGCTTCTCCACCAGTGCAAAGGTGGATCTGCCCCATGAAGCCCGCAAGGTGATCAAGCGGGTGGGGTACGATCAGCCGGATTTTAATTCCAAGACGTGCAGCATCCTGACCGCCCCCCAGGGATTTCCCCCTGTGAAAAAGGCCCAGTTCGATGAACATGCTCTGACGGACAAACAGATCGAAAGGATTCGTGTTGACAGCCAGGTCACAGTGTTCGGCTTTGCCTGCGATCAGACGCCGACCCTGATGCCGCTGCCCATATGGCTGGCCCACAAGATGGCGAGACGTCTGGCAACGGTCCGCAGGGAGGGGATACTCCCCTATCTCATGCCGGACGGCAAGGTCCAGGTGGGGGTGGAGTATCGAAAACGGAAACCCCACCGGATTCATGGCGCCACCATTACGGCAAGCCAGCGAAGCGCCAGGACCCCGTCTCTGAAAACCCTGAGATCGGATATCATGGACGCTGTTTTCACACCGGTATTTGATCAGGAAGCTATCAAACCAGACAAAAAGACCCGGGTCTTCATCAATCCCAACGGGGTTTTCTTGGGGGGGCCATCTTATCACTCGGGCCTTACCGGCCGAAAGAACGCAGTGGATACCTATGGTGAATTCTCGCGGCACAGCGGCGACGCACTGAGCGGCAAGGACCCGATGCGGATCGATCGCGTCGGCGCCTATGCAGCCCGTTATGCGGCCAAAAATGTCGTGGCCGCAGGTCTCGCCTCCGCATGCGAGGTGGCCCTGAGCTATTCCATCGGACTGACCCGGCCTGCAAGCCTCCAGGTAAATACGTTCGGCACTTCCAAAAAGCCCCAAGAAGAAATCCTGGATCTGGTCAGCGCCCATTTCGATTTTCGGTTGGCTGCAATTTTAAGGCAATTCAATCTGAGGCATCTGCCGGCCATGTATCCGGAAGGCTTTTATCAAAGGATCGCCGCCTACGGACATGTGGGCCGCGATGATATGGACCTTCCATGGGAAAAAACCGATAAGGCCGAACTCCTTGCCTCTGCGTGAAACGGATACTGGATGCTGGATACTGGATACTGGATGCTGGAACGGTGGAATGCTGGAATGCTGGAATGCTGAGTGGTTGTTCATAGCCTTGCTCATTACGCCTATTGCCTTGCGCCTTACGCCGCCATCGCATTTAGCAACATCAAGTGGTTATGAGCAAAACAAACATGGATCTCAGCCGTGTTGCCAAATCATCAGATCTGGGATCTTTGCGTGCTAAATAATCTTCAGGATACGGCTTGAAAGAATGCCCCCGATAACCCCGGCAACCAGGCCGATGGCCATGGTCAGGGCATAGTGACCGATGCCGTGATTCCCCTCATGTTCCCTTGAAATCACAGGCTCCTTTTTCGCAATAGGGTCCTTCGCCACATCCCTCAAAGCCCTTGTCTTTGCCATGTTGATTCCTCCTCCTTTCAGATAATCTCTTCGCACAGGCGGCGGATCTCTGCCGCAGCCTCGCTTCTGGGCGCGTAGTCCAGAACCGACTGCCCTGATATCATGGCCTCCACAAAGGCGACACGCTGGGATATCTCGGACGCAAACAGGTCCATGCCGTAGGTTTCGAGCGCCTCTCTGGCCTCTCTGCCAACCCTGGTTCCCACAATTTTTCTGCAGATAAGGAGTTTTGCCTTGATCCGGCGGTTGCGTTTTCTGGCCTCGGGAAAGAGAGACACGGTCTCCTTGCTTGACCAGATGTCAAGGGGGCTCGGGCCGATCGGAACAATGGCCAGGTCTGAAACGGCCAGAATGGCGCGGGTGATCTCCCCGATCGCCGGGGGGGCATCGATAATCACATGGTCATGGCCTCGGGCTATGGCCTTTTTGTCACTCAAGAGGGAGGCTGAGGGGCGGTGTATGACCTGAAAACTGTGACCATCTGCAATGGACTGCCACTGAAGAACGCTCCCTTGCGGGTCTCCATCCACAAGGAGCGTGCGGTACCCTCTTTCTGAAAGGCAACTGGCAAGGTTCACGGCGATGGTCGTCTTTCCCACGCCCCCTTTTTGATTGACCAGGCTGATAATCATGGCCGCTCCTGATGACCGGTACCTTTTTGTATTGGTACCTTATTCTTTGGTCTTCTGTCACAGAAAACAAGAAAATCTCTTTGTGGCTCTGTATGATAAATCCTTTTTGACTCACACGAAGCCACCAAGAACACAAAGAGACGGGCATTTTTTTGGCGGTT
>CAZACO010000575.1:0-3379 GCA_964483185.1 uncultured Desulfobacteraceae bacterium | reverse complement strand
GAGAGATGGACTACGATATCACAATCTGTTTTGAAACACACGTGGAACTGAAGACAGAGACAAAGCTCTTCTGTGACTGCTCTGTTGCTTATGAGGCGCCACCCAACAGCCATGTCTGCCCTGTGTGCACGGGTCAGCCCGGTGCACTTCCGGTCTTGAACAGAAAGGCTGTCGAATACACCATCATGGCGGGTCTTGCCCTCGATTGCACCATAAACCGGGTATCTCGATTCGCCAGAAAAAACTATTTCTATCCCGACTTGCCGAAGGGATATCAGATCTCTCAATTTGATCGCCCCTTTTGTGAAAATGGTCATTTGGAAATACTGGGTGATGACGGTGACCCTTATGCCGTCGGGATAAAACGTATTCATCTTGAAGAAGATGCAGGGAAACTCGTGCATTCCTCTGACTCTTATGAAGCATCGGACTACAGCCTGGTGGATTACAACCGGTCAAGCGTTCCGCTTCTTGAGATCGTCTGTGATCATGAGCAAAACCCGATGCGCTCGATTCAGGAGGCCCGACGCTACCTGGAAAAACTGATACAGCTTCTCAGATATATCGGCATCAGCGACTGTATGCAGGAGAAAGGGCAGTTTCGTTGCGATGTCAATGTGTCTATCCGTCCAAAGGATTCCAGTGAGTTCGGCAATCGCACCGAAATCAAGAACATGTCTTCTTTTAAATTCATTATGAATGCGCTTGAATACGAGATAGAAAGGCAGACAGAAGTGATTGAATCGGGTGGGCAAATTGATCAGGAGACACGCCTCTTTGATGAGGACAGTAAGACAACAGCCCCGATGCGCAGCAAAGAAGATGCACCGGACTACAGATATTTTCCGGATCCTGACCTTTTAGATGTTGAAATCGACGATGCCTTTATCCGGGACGTTGAAGGAAGACTTCCTGAACTGCCGGACCATAAGCTGACCCGCATCATCGCTGATTTCGGGATACCCAAAAATGATGCGGTAATACTGACAAAAGACAAGAACATCTCTGATTTTTTTGGTGCCTGCGCCCCTCTTTGTCAGGACAGAAAAAAGCTGAGTCATTGGATCATAAAGGAATTGTTCAGGTTGCTCAATGACGCTTCCCTGAAAATAGACGTATGCAGGGTTACACCGGATGCCTTTTCCCGACTTATCAATCTCATCACCGAAGGGGAGATTACCGAAAGCATCGGCAGAACCGTATTGGAGGAGATGTTTGAAACCGGCGAAGGCCCCGGATCCATTATTGAAAAGAAGGGCCTCAAACCGATCGCAGATGAGGAAACCCTTGGAAGGGTACTGGATGAAGTCATTGCTGAAAACGCCAAGGTTATGGACAGGATACATGCCGGAGATATGAAACCTGTCGATTTTTTGATCGGACAGGTCATGAAAAAAACCAGAGGAAAAGCCAACCCCAAAAAAGTGATGGCACTCATTCATAAGAGATTAGCGTCTTGAGATCTGATGTGATGGAGTGTTTTAAGGGCGTTTCAGACATTTCTGATGAAGATGACCAACCCTGCCCTTAGGGCTCGCGCAAAAATAATTTCATCCCGCTGAAGCGGGACATCCCATCTTCAGACCATCTTCGGCTGCGCTTCAGTCGCAAATTCCTCGAAACCCCGCTACAGCGGGGCTATTCCTGTGGTTTTGCTCAATCGGCGCAGCCAAATTTGACCTAAATCTGGGCGCCAATTCTGGGAACTTGTTTTTGCGCGAGCCGTTAGTCGCTGAAAAGGACATCCGCCGTCATCTCCCGGGGGATGGGAAGGCCCATGAGACGAAGCACCGTGGGGGCGATGTCCGAGAGTTTTCCCCGGGGCAGCAGGGTGCGTCCCCTGGCGTCGCGGGCCACGTAGATCAGTTCCACCGGGTTCAACGTGTGGCTGGTCTTGGGCATGCCGGTCTCCTCATCCACCATCTCTTCCGAATTCCCGTGGTCCGTGGTGATCAGGATATGGGCGTCCAGTTCCAGGAGCCGATTCACGACCCTCCCCACGCACGCGTCCACCACCTCGATGGCCCGAACCGCTGCCTCAAGGATGCCGGTGTGACCCACCATGTCGCCGTTGGCATAGTTGACCGCGATGAAGGCATAGGGGGTGTGGCTTAACCGTTTCAGGAGCTCTTCGGTCACGTTGTAGGCATCCATCTCCGGATGGCTGGCAAAGGTAGCCGGGTCGAATCGAGAGGGGACTTCCACCTGGTCTTCCCCTTCAAAGGGGGTTGTCTTCTTGCCGTTAAAAAAGCTGGTGACGTGGCGAAACTTCTGGGTCTCGGCGATTCGAAGCTGTCGAAGACCGGCCCCGGCAATCACCTCCCCGAGCAGGTGCTCCATCCCGCCCCCCTGGTCGATGGGCCCTATCATGTAGGGCTTGAACGCGTCGTAGTAGCGGGTCAAGCCCCCGTAGACCACCCGTGGCCTGGCCATGAGATTCCCCGGGTAGGCCGGATCCACAAAGGCCCGGGAGAGCTGGATGGCCCGATCCTGGCGGTAGTTCGTATGAAGGATCGAATCCCCGTCCCGGACCCCGTCGTAGTCGCCGATGCAGAACGGCGGGATGTATTCGTCGAACATCTCTTCCCCGTCAGGGGTCTTATAGGAGGCATAGGCCTTCTTGACCGCCTCCTCCGCGCTTTTGGCCCGCATCCCTTCGGCACGGACGATACAGTGGTAGGCCTGATCCGTCAGGTTCCAGTCCTGGGAACGGTCCATGGCGTAGTATCGGCCCATGACCGTCCCGATTCGGCACACTCCGATCTCCCGCATCACCTTATCCAAGGTGGCAAGAAACGAAAGCGTGCTTCGGGGCGGCGTGTCCCGACCGTCGAGAAAGGGATGGACAAGGATCTCCCCTTCCCCATATTCCTGTCGTGCCCGCCGCATGAGCTTGAACAGGTGCTCCTGATGGGCGTGCACCCCTTCATCCTGCAAAAGCCCGAAGAGATGGAAACGGCTTCGGTTCTCCTTCCAGTTGGCCAACAGCCCGTTCCATACGGCCGTCTCAAAGAGCTCATTGCTGCTTAAGCCGTTGTCGATCCGTCTGAGCTCCTGGATCACCACCCTGCCGGCCCCCATGTTGAGGTGGCCGACCTCGCTGGACCCCTGGTATCCCTCGGGCAGGCCTACGGCCTCTCCTGCACAGTCGAGAATGGTCCAGGGATAGGTTTCCTTGTATGAATCGATGTTGGGGGTATGCGCGGCCAGGACCGCGTTCCCCTCGGCCCGGTCGCTCAGGCCCCACCCGTCTCGAATAATCAGCGCCACAGGTCGTGTCATGTTTCTTCCTTTCGTTCACTTTTCCAAGAAAAATTCCTGCCGAACGTTTCCCCGTCTCATTATGGCACAAAAAAAGGAAAGACCGAAACCGTAAAAG
>CAZACO010000574.1:0-3384 GCA_964483185.1 uncultured Desulfobacteraceae bacterium | reverse complement strand
AGGCGGCACCTGTGGCCTTCCCCATTATCAGCCCTTTTTCCTTGACACCGGGTCAAAAATTTAATTAGATTATTAATAAATAATATAATCAGGTTGAAAGGTGAAACAAAAGGGAAGGAGCAGGACAATGGATATGAAGAAGGTATTTGTGGTTGGCTCGGGGACCATGGGAAACGGTATCGCACAGGTCTGCGCCCAGAAAGGGATTTCCGTGTTGATGAGCGATATTTCTCAGGACCGGCTCGACAAGGCGGTCAAGAACATAACCTGGTCCGTATCCAAGTTCATCGAGAAGGGCCGGATTTCAGAGGACCTGGACACGGTCATGGGGAGGATTCGGACCTCCACTGAAATTGACGGGGCCGCAGATGCGGACCTTGTCATCGAGGCCGTGTTTGAAAAGATCGAGGTCAAGCATGAGGTGTTCAGGAAACTGGATGCGGTAGTGGGGGACAACACCATACTGGCAACCAACACTTCCGCCATTCCGATCACACAGGTGGCCTCCGTGGTCAGCCGGCCCGAGAACTTCGTGGGTCTTCACTTTTTCAATCCCGTTCCGATGATGATGGCGGTGGAGGTGATCCGTGGAATCGCGACCAGCGATGAGGCCTTTCAGTATGGAGCGGATTTTATTCGCCACATAGGGAAAGAACCGATCATGGTTAACCGGGATATTGCCGGCTTTATTCTGAACAGGATTAACATGGTTTCCAATATCGAGGCCATGCGGCTTGTGGAGCAGGGCGTTGCGACCCCCGAGGACATTGACAAGGGGATGCGACTGGCCTTCGGCCGCAAGATGGGGCCGTTTGAGACCGGCGATCTTGTAGGATTGGAGGTCTCTCTCATGGCCTACAGCAATGTCTACGAAGAGGAGAAGGATCTGCGTTTTTATCCGCCTTCCATTATGAGGATGAAGGTGATGGCCGGCCAGCTGGGAAGAAAGACCGGCAGGGGCTGGTACCCATACGATAAGGACGGCCACAGGAAGAAATAGGGGCCGCGGCCACGGCCGCGATGGTCATTATTGCAGAAGAGGAGACGAGATGGAGATCGAGGGAAGCGTATTCATTATTACCGGGGGCGTGTCGGGCCTTGGGGAGGCCGCGGCCCGGGCCCTGGTGGAAGGCGGGGGCAGGGTGGCCCTTCTGGACTTGAATGAGGAACTGGGAGAGAACCTTTCGGCTGACCTCGGGGATGGGGCGGTGTTTTATCCTGTCAACGTGACAGATCACGGGCAGGCGGACGCGGTTGTGGAAAAGGTGAAGGATTCTTTCGGTACCTTTCACGGGGTGATAAACTGTGCGGGGATAGGGGGCTCTGTAAGGATAGTGGGCAAAGATGGGGTGGTTTCCCCCGAATGGTTCACGAATATCATCAATGTGAACCTTGTGGGGACCTTCAACATTATCCGTGCCACCGCCTCTACCCTGATGGGGAATGACCCGGATGACCAGGGCGAGAGGGGCGTGTATGTAAATACCGCCTCCATCGCTGCATTTGACGGCCAGGTGGGCCAGGCGGCCTATTCGGCTTCCAAGGGGGGCATCGTATCCATGACCCTCACCCTTGCAAGGGAGTTCGCCAACAACGGCATCCGTATCATGACCATTCTTCCCGGCATCTTTGACACGCCCCTCCTGGGGAAACTGCCCGAAGACGTGAGGGAGCGACTGGGCAAACAGGTCCCCTTTCCGCCCCGCCTGGGCAGGCCCGCGGAGTTCGCGGCCCTGGCCTGCCACATCATCCGGAACCGATACCTGAACGGGGAGACCATCAGGCTGGACGGTGGCCTCCGCATGGGCTGGGGCAGAAATTAGAACACCCCGGTTTCCGCTGAGGGATCATCCAATATATTGAAGAGGGTCATCGCAACAGACGCCCCGGGGCATCGGAATGCCGACAGGGGGTGACCATTCAGGGGCCTGAAAGCAGGCCCGGAAGGAATTGAAAGGAATGGATTTCGAGCTGAGTGAAGAAGTGGCGGCCATGCAGGATATGGCACGGAGGTTTGGAGAGAAAGAGGTCCTCCCCAGGACCAAGGAGGACGGATTCAAGCGGGACCTGGTATCCAGGATGGGGGAGCTGGGTCTTTTCGGCTGCGCGTTTCCTCCCGGCTACGGCGGGGCGGATTCGGGGTTTCTGGCCCATTCCGTGGTAACCGAGGAGATCTCGAGGGCGGATTCGGGTCTGAGGGCACTTTTCAATCTTCAGGCCATGACCGTTCCCTATACCATCATGGAATGGGGGTCTGACGAGGCCAGGAAAAAGTATGTTCACGATCTGGTCGTGGCCAAAAAAATCGGCTGCACCTGCTTTTCAGAGCCCAACGTCGGCTCGGACATCGCTTCCACCGAGACCCGTATTGAGGACCGGGGCGATCATTTTCTCATCAACGGAGCAAAGACGTGGATCTCCAACGGAACGGTGGCGGATATCGCCATTGTGTACGGTTCCTATGACAGGAACCTGAAACACAAGGGGATGTGTGCAGTGGTGGTGGAGACGGACCGGCCCGGCTGGAGCGCCAGGGAGACCGCCAAACTGGGAGACAAGTCATCTCCCATAGCGGAGATTCACCTGGAGGATGTGAAGGCCCCGAAGGAGAACCTTCTCGGGGAATGGGGAGGGGGCTTCAAGGTGGCCATGACGGCCCTTGACAGGGGCCGGATCAGCGTGGGCAGCGGGGCGGTTGGACTGGCGCAGGCCTGTCTGGACGCCTCCGTGAGGTATGCCAACGAAAGGGTCCAGTTCGGAAGGCCCATAGGCGAATACCAGTTAATAAAGGGGCTCATAGCAGAGATGGTGTCCATGATAGAAGGGGCCAGGCTCCTTGTCAGGCGCGGGGCGTGGCTGAACGACCAGGACAGGCCTTTTACCCGGGAGATAGCCATAGGAAAATATTTTGCCGGGGAGGCTGTGGTCAGGGCCGCGGGAATGGCCATGGAGATACACGGAGGCATGGGCTACTCCCTCGAGATGCCGGTGGAGAAGTATTACCGGGACTCAAAGCTTTACCAGGTGGGAGAGGGGACCGCCAATATCATGCGGCTGCTCATAGCGGACGACGCCCTCGGCAAAAAAAAGGCCAACAGGCCGAGGCTGCATGTACCGAGCGACTTTCGGGATCTTGAGTAGACTGCGGTTCAGGTCGGCGGTTTTTTGAATACTAAAACTGATGCATTCGTAAAGAGTCAAAATCTCGCGCAAAGGCGCAAAGCTCGCAAAGTTAACTTGTTAATATTAAAAGATCTTTTCTTCGCGTTCTTGGCGTCTTTGCGAGAAAACATACTTTTTACGGGACCATCAAAACTGCGTAAGCGACTGCAAACGGTGCTAAAAAAGGGATGAAGCGAACCGTTGCAAACAGGGTCGGTTTTA
>CAZACO010000573.1:0-3387 GCA_964483185.1 uncultured Desulfobacteraceae bacterium | reverse complement strand
TTTTTGCGATCTCCAGTTGGTAAAAAGGATATTCAATTGAGTCTGGCTGAGCAGGATCAACCCAAGGACAAAATAGATCAACACATTGAAAAGAACGCCCTTGATACCGGGTCTGCCAAGATCGGTCAGGACGCCAGGGCCTGACCTGGAAATCCATTGGGTGACACCGGTGATGAAGATCAGTAACCCGCCACCATAATAAAAACGATTCGTCAGACTGCTGAAAGGATCAACCTCCCTTGATTGAACCAGGGACCTCTCAAAGAGGGCATCAAAGGCCTTCATCGTGTTTGTGGTTGCGGTCCAGATCAGAAACGACAGGATACAGACAATGATGAATTCCATGGAAAAGATGTTTAGGGGATCCGCAGCCCAACCCTGTATGTCGGCAACAGTGGCGTTAATGGGCTTATTGACATAGGTCAATGCCTTTAAAAGGAGCATCATGGTGCCCCACTCGGTCAGGCGATAAAGAAACCCCCCGTTTCTGAGACGGCTGTTCTTCCTGAGGGTGCGATAAGAATAGATGGCTTCAATTGTCACCAAAATCATTCCAACCAAAAGATATGCACCGTGCCAGGAAGGATTAAGGGCCTTTACCAGGTTGACCATGGCGATACTCAGACAGGTCATCATTCCTGTGAGCAGGGCAGGCCTGAAGAGGTTTTCCATCCAGGGATTTTGTGGGATGTCCTGGAGATTTTTCTTCTTTATGGTGTCAGGCCCCATGCCTCTAAATCCTTTTCCTGTCCTATCTCAAAGGTGGGTATTGGTTCTCCTTCCAACCGTTTTGGTTCGTGATACATTTCCACCAGCACCAGCACCGGATTAAGGCCCTGGTGTTTTAACCAGATCAGGGCCTCGGATAAGACATCCGACCGTTTACCCGAGATCACAATCACCGTAGACCCCCACGAAAGATGGACCGCCTTGTAGCGCAGGTTTTTTAGAAATTCGCCGCTGTCAATGGGCTCGATTCGGGCCAGGATGTCAAGTATCTGCGGCAGTTGATTCTGCTCCTTTACGGGAGGGAGCTGAAAATATCCGATTTCCCGATTAAACGGGTCCATGGCAGTGGTATAAAATCCCACCGGCAGCTTTTCCTTTGTCAGGATATGGTAGGCGAGCGAGGCGGCCGTGGTTATGGCCAGTTCAATGGCAGGTTCCTGATACCGTCGTGTATAATCGGATCGGGTGAGATTCAGGAAGATGGCGCTCTCACGGGCAACGGCAGGGCGGAACTGTTTTATCATAACCTGGCCTGTTATCGCTGTTGCGGGCCAGTGGATATGTCTGGGGTTATCGCTCCAATTGTATCCCCGGATACCCGTAATATGGGCCGGATCTTCAAATATGGGCAGAGCGGCAGGTAAAACAGCCTGGGGGCTATGGGTGGGCAAACCCAATTCAACAAGCGGTATAATTTTGGGATAAACAACCAGATAATCCGCCTCCAGACTCTCTGTGAAATCAGGTCTCAAACCCAATATATCCCCGGTATGAACAACTGTCGGTCCAACCCTGTAATAACCTCGCCGCTTGGCTTTGAGTCTGTATGTAAACCTGCAGTCCTCTTTGCCTCTCAGGCTTGTCACCTGTCTTAATGATGAGGTGGTGGCCAGACTCCAATAAATCGCCTCGTTTACCATCAACCATGGTATGGGTAGACGGCTGTGATTCCCTATTTTGAGACTTACCAGAATCTCATCCCCTACAAAAGCGCGACTCAAGAAATCCCGCTGGACAAACAGATTCTTTGTTATCCGATCCGACCAGATACGAAGGACCATGTAAATGCCCACGAACAGATAGAGTATGGTGAAGAAAAAATCGACACGGAGCAATGCCGACATCATAAATATAACGAGAATAAAGACGAAAAAGGGGCTCATGCAACCTCAGCCAATTCAATCTCGGTTTGAGACAGGATTTCATCCATAACGGATCTTGCGGTATGGCCGCGTAACTGACTCTCGGGTTGGAGCAGCAGTCGATGCGCCAACACAAATGGTGCAAGCCTTTTCATGTCGTCGGGGATCACATAATCTCTTCCTTTCAGGGCGGCCCAGGCCTGGCTTGTTTTGTACAAGGCCAAAGCCCCTCTCGAACTTGCCCCCAGCAGCAGGTCTGAATGTTCGCGAGTTGCCTTTACCAGTTTGAGGGCATAGTCTTCGAGAGAAGTATCCACGTGGATATCGGCCACCTGTCGGCTCAGGTCGATCAAAGACGTGCCATCCGCTACCGGCTTGAGGCTTTCGATGGGATGGGCTTTGCGTTGATCTCTAATAATCCTGCGTTCGTCTTCAAAATCGGGATAGCCCATTGAAATACGCATGATAAAACGGTCCAGTTGTGCTTCGGGCAAGGGAAATGTGCCCTCATATTCAATCGGGTTCTGAGTAGCCATGACCATGAAAGGACGGGAAAGAGGGTGCGTGGTGTTTCCGACGGTCACCTGGCATTCCTGCATGGCCTCCAGCAGGGCTGACTGCGTTCGAGGTGTGGCGCGGTTGATCTCATCGGCCAGAAGGATGTGGGTAAATACAGGTCCCGGCTGAAACTGGAAACGTCCTTCGTGGGGCAGAAAAACAGGCACCCCTGTGATGTCGGTGGGTAGTAAATCGGGTGTACACTGTAATCTCTTAAATTCAATGCCCATGCTGATGGCCATACTCTGCGCCAGCATGGTCTTTCCGGTTCCGGGCACATCTTCCAAAAGGATGTGTCCCTGGCTCAGCATGGCGGCAAGCATCAACTCTATCTTCTCTCTTTTCCCGACGATAACCTTCTCAACGTTTGCAATGATTTCCGAGGTGAAAGTTTCAAGATCCACAGGCATGGGCTATCTCCTTCTTACAGGTTCATCTGTTTTGGACTGCCTCTTTTTTGAAAGAAAATATCCTTATACCCGTCTTGGCGTCAGCCCGGTATAAGGATCATGAGACAGGTACGTCAGGTGCGGATGTTTTTCTGCGCAACCATAAGGATAAATAAGGATAAAGACGTTTTTACTCCCAACAGGACAGAAAGGCCCCTGTCAGGAGATGGGTGGGCAGAATTTGAGGTGGTGGGTCATGAAAAACCTCGAAGAGGTTTGATAATGGTTATTCGTTACTGGTTATTGGGTACAGGGGTCAATAATGAACGCATTGGGTGCAGGCAAATAAAAGCTCAAAGCTGAAAGCCCAGGGGGCATGGTTCAAAGTTGAGAGGTTAACTGTTGAGGATCATACTGAAAATTAAGGTTAAGTCAAGGGAAATCTCTTATTTCGGGACTGTGTGTTTCTTCAATCCGCCAGAGGCGGACAAGGGTCGTATTCCCCGCCCTTTTGGGCGCTCAATGCTTTTGATGATACCCCGCTGCTTGCGGCGGGGTAGTTCATTTTC
>CAZACO010000572.1:0-3393 GCA_964483185.1 uncultured Desulfobacteraceae bacterium | reverse complement strand
CCCTTCTTATCTCCTTACAGCAGGCTTTTCAAATGCCATATGTTGACGAGAATAATACCCTTGAACCTCTGAACCTCCGAATTCGTGAGCCCTTACACTTATTCTTCTTCCGCCCCCCTGATGAGGGCTTCAAATGCATGATCTAAAACCTTGCTCGAACGTTTTGAAAATAAATCATCTTTTTTTTGCTGGTAGAGGAGATAAAGATCTATAAAATTGACAAGTTTGGGGTCTTCACATCTTTCTTTCAAGGCAGAGCCAGCCAAACCGTCTATCTCCAACCGCATGGCATGTAAGGCGTTGATAATCCCGAGCTTATGCTGATTGTTTGGAAAATAGAAGATTTTGGATTCCCCAGAGACTCTTGACCGAAGCGCTTTCAAGCATCTGAGAGTTTCCTTTGGTTGCAGCAATCCTTCACTGTCCAGTATTAAGAAATGCTTGACGTCAAACTCATCCCGCAGCGTCCGAACAATATCATCAAAGGCAAAGCTTGAGAGGGCTTTTGTCTCTATGGCACAGCCCACATTATCGGTAAGGGAAAAGCAGCGGTATAAGGCATCTTTGAATTCATCATCACTGACCGATCCATAGTGCTTAAGAAAAATACTAAATAAATCGTAGCCGTTGATGATGTTCCAGAGCATCTCTATCCACTCTATTCGTGGACGGGAGATCACATTAAGACAGCCGATTGGTGCCTTAAGGTTTCCCACTTCCCGGCTAAAACTCCTCAAGCCAAAGAAATCGGAAAAGATCAGATTTTGAACACCCATCCCATGAAGGAATGAAAGCCTTTTTTCCAAATCACCCTCAGAGGCCTCGGCGTTCATCAAACAAGCTTCTATGAATTCCATCAATCAACTTCTACCTTCCCATCCAGGGATGCCGTCTCTCAGCGACCTCTCTACCTCCGTTTTGGTACCGTAGGCAGACAGAGCAACAGTCCCCCCCCAGACACGATTGTGCGACCCCTCTCCGCTAAACAGGAGGCCCTACCTTACAATTCCTAGAATCCTTAAATCCTGCAGAGGAGTCTCCATTTCTGGACTGAGATCTTCAATAATGTCAAAGCCTCATTTATGGATGGTGCCTTGCTATACGGATCATCCTTTGTGTTTTATTAATGAAAAAAACATGCCAACTCATACAAAGCAAAATATTCCTATTATATCAATATATTAGAATAATACAACGCCATCCATGGAGTGAAAAATTCACTTTACATGTTTACTGTAATTTACACTTTGAGAGGAGATTATTTTCTTTTCCCCGAAGAACCGGTCGGGCCGAGCCGTCCCATGGGAAAAGATCCCCATAACCCACTCATATAACAAAGCTATTATTCGTCAAGCTGTTTGAAGGTGCCTGCTCCTCACTGACCGTGCTGAAAATCTATGGTCTCCCATCAATTATCGTGATCATTCTCGCCCGAATTTGAACTTGAAATGCAATCCTTAAGCTGTTAAGCTGCCAGACTCACAATGTGATCATTAATGATTTGGGAGCACTGCTTCCATGATTGCACTTTGCATAAACTGACGTTGTGCAAACTGAATAGTGGCAGGCAATTCTTTGCAAGGCACACGCTAATATTCCAATCCGACACGGGAACTCATGAAAAAGGAACTTGTCCAAAAAGGGCTGAAAGGAAAAATGGGCCTAGAGTGGTTACTCAATGGTATCCCGTTGGGGTTGGTCATAGCCCTTAAAAATGACATTCTTTATTATAATAAGGCGAGCTGCGATATCTTCGGTATTCATTTTGTTACTCCAGAAGACAGGCCATCTGCAAAAAAGGAGCTACAAGAATATCTTGATCAAATACTCTCACAGCAATTCATCCACAGGGATGGCAAGCTTTATAAGACGTTACGTTTCTTT
Organism: uncultured Desulfobacteraceae bacterium; assembly: GCA_964483185.1. Taxonomy (GTDB): domain Bacteria; phylum Desulfobacterota; class DSM-4660; order Desulfatiglandales; family Desulfatiglandaceae; genus CAZACO01. The sequence continues at coordinate 1,509 of CAZACO010000572.1, read as the reverse complement.
CAAGACGACCATGGCCTGTGCCTATTGATAGAGATCACCTCTCTTCCATACATCGACCAATTTTTTCTTTCAGTCGACTTTGCCGAAGAAATCTTGAAATATTTCTTTCTGAATCCTTATGAGGGTCTCAATGTTGTGGACAAAGATGGCATCTGTAGGTATCTCTCCCCACCTCACGAAAAATTTCTGGGAGTAGAACACGGAAAGGGCATTGGCCTTCATACCACTGACATTTTAAGAAACTCGAGGCTTCATATGGTTGCCAGAACCGGGAAGGCAGAGATTGGGAAGACGATGGAAATGAGGGGGGTTGAGAGAATCGTCGCAAGAATCCCCATTCGAAAGGATGGACAAACGGTTGGAGCGATCGGTAAAGTCATGTTCAGGGATCTGTATCAGCTAAAGGAGATTACTCGAAAGGCGGAATCCCTCGAAAAACAAGTCGATTACTACAAGAAGGAACTCACAGACCTGAGACAAACCACCTTTTCCCTTGACAGACTTATCGGAATATCACCAGCAATGGAACGTATGAAAGAAGAAATCAGAAAAGCGGCGCAGGTAGATCTCCCGGTATTTATCTCTGGTGAGACCGGTACAGGGAAAGAGTTGGTTGCCCACACGGTTCATAACCTAAGCCATCGAGCCAATAATCCAATGGTCACAGTTAATATCTCTGCCATACCCCCAGAACTCTTTGAGTCGGAGCTGTTCGGGTATGAACCCGGCTCATTTACAGATGCAAACAAGAAAGGAAGAATAGGGAAGTTCGAGCTAGCTAACGGCAGTAGTATTTTCCTCGATGAAATCGGAGACCTCACGTTTAATGTGCAATCCAAGCTATTACGGGTGCTTCAGGAAGGATATCCGGAAAAGATAGGCTCAAAGAAATTGGTAAAGTCCAATTTCAGGGTTATTTCCGCCACGAATAAGGATATTGATTCCTTGCTTGACAACAATCGTTTTCGTCTTGATCTCTTTTATAGAATTAATGCACTTAGCATACTTGTCCCTCCCCTCAGAGAAAGGAAGGAAGATCTTCCGGTCCTCACGCAGCATTTTATAGAAGCGTTCAACCACAAGTATCATGTTAAAATCGAGGGGGTGTCAAAAGAAGTCCTGGAGAAATTCCGTTCTCACCCCTGGCCTGGAAATGTGAGAGAACTTCAGAACGAAATCGGTCGCGCCTGCAGCTTCTCGGATAGCAACATTCTTAATTTGAATGATTTTTCAAGTCGGCTGAGGCATGTGCGAAAAACAAAGGGGCACGAGATAAAAAGCGGATTTTCCAGAAGAAGGGTTTTGGATACCACTGAACGAGATTTGATCCTGGAGGCCCTCAAAAAAACGGGGGGGAACAAAGCACAGCCCGCGAAACTCCTTGGTCTTTCAAGGACTATGCTTTATAAGAAGATCAAAGGCTTAAAAATCGGATTGGTGGTATCTCCAAACGTGAGGAAGTAGATTGAACTGTGTGACCGTTGGACGATGCGACCCTATCGAGAATTA
>CAZACO010000571.1:218-3408 GCA_964483185.1 uncultured Desulfobacteraceae bacterium | reverse complement strand
CCCTGTGATCTTAAAGAAATCACGACGCGTAACGTTCATGCCTCCTCCTTTCTTCCGTTAAGGTTTCGGGTTAAATAAAGACGTCAAGGCCCGGAATCAGACGTTCAGGGCACACATGCGAATAGAAACGGCAACAATCATCGAAAATTTCGGCAGAGATTCTTTTATTAGCGGCAACATTCAGTCAGTTTTCGGTCAGCATGACGATTGAAGTGATAAGGGTACCTGAATTGAAAACTGATTAAACACCCAAATAAAATGTTTTGTCAATAACTTTTTTGCTTAAAAATCAATAAGTTATATATATCAATACTGACATAAGGCCTTGGGCATAGGAAGGCTCTGCTTGCGGTTGTGTCTTAAAGTTAGATCATGTTATTTTTTGATGTTAGGGGGTCGGATGGGTTGTAGAAGGGGGGCCTTGGTGTTATTATGAAACCCGGTTTCTGAAAAGCCAGGCCCCGGGAGACGATACGGTGAAAAACGCAAATATCCTGCTTCTCTATACAGACAAATATTACCTCATCAAGCAGATCTACCCCTTTGGACTCGACCTGATTGCCAACACCCTTCGTCAATATGGACATCATGTGACCATTGAATATCCTTTCCTGCCCGAGCCTGACCTGGAGACAAATGTGGCACACATCTTAGAGCAGAATCGGCCGGAGGTGATAGGATTAGGCATACGAAATCTGGATACCTGTCTGTCCTGTGAAGCAAATGGTGACTATGGGGGAAATGATTACAGAACGTTTTATTTCCTTCCGGAGATCAGGAAAATCGTGAATCTGATCAAGACGGATTTTCCCGGATGCCCTATCATCGCGGGTGGAGGGGGATTTACCATATCTCCGAAGGCCATCTTGAACTACCTGGGCGTTGAATACGGGGTGACAGGGGAAGGAGAAGAACCCTTCAGGCAGTTCGTTGAGGCATTCCCTGACACAGAAAAGATCAGGAGGATCAGCGGTCTTGCCTACATGGATGGCGAGTTCAGGGTCAATCCAAGGGAGGCATATCGCTTTACCGAGGGGGCGCTGGCGAATGCAAGGGAAAGGAAATTCCGTTTCGCTTTCGAGACAACTGGCCTCCCTGTGCAGGCAAAGAGGGGGTGCAATCAGAAATGCAGTTACTGCGTGGAACCGATCATCGAGAGAGGAGACATTGTCTTCAGGGAGATCGATCAGGTTATCGATGAGCTGAAGGCCATATCCCGATTCGATGACAGCATCAGAAACATATTTTTTGTGGATACGGAGTTTAATCTCCCTGATCTCACATACTGCTCCCAGTTGATTAAAAGGATTATTGAAGAAGGCCTGCACGAGCGGTTCGCTTTCGCCTCACAGTTTCTGCCAAAACCTTTTGATCCGGATTTTGCAGAACGATTGGCTGAGGCAGGTTTTTCCATCATCTTGACCTGTGACAGCTTTGCCGATGACGTTCTCAAGAAGAATCAGGTCTCCTACCGCGAAAAGGATATACAAAACACGTTAAGGATCTGTGAGCAACAGGGCTTGCCCTGCACCGTATCGATGATCTTCGGCCTTCCGGGTGAAACCTATGAGACCGTAGATTATTCCACTGAGCAGATGAAACACTACGGTCCAGACTTCCTGAGACGTTACGAATATACGGTGGGCGGCAGGATATACCAGGGGACTCGCTTATGCCGGACGATCGAGAAAGGAGGGGCCGAGAAATATCTGTACGGGACGCGGTCAGAAGGCTATATTGCGCCCTACTACTTTTGCGCCCCGGAAAGCCCGCTTAAACTCAAACAATATATTGAGAAGGGCCTCGGCTATGCCATTGCCTATGAAAACCGATACGACACGATCACGACCCGCTCTTTGGCCGTTGCCTATTTGGCGGATCAGGGACGGTGGGAGGAGGCCGTTTCCAGGTTCAGGGAAAGTGGCCTTCCTGTCCGATCGAAAATATACGACTACTTTTTTCGAAAATTGACCGGGGCAGGAAGAATAGATGACGCAGAGGTCGTTTCTGAAAACCTGTTGTCAGCCATACAGGAGGCCAGGGAGGGTGATGACTACCGGGAGCAGGCGCCGCTCATTCAGTTCTATCTGAGTTGTCTCAGACAGTAACGCCCCTTTTCTACTTAAATCCGTTCTCATTGGCCAACAGGTCCAAATGGATCGTGGCCAGGTTTTCTAATTCCAGGGGGGCAACCTCCTCAAAGGCCTTTTTGTCTATTGTCTTGAGATACCTCAAGCATTCCCGGCAGAAATAGACCCGGAACCCTTCTTCCTCTTCGGCCTCGAAATAACCCAGCTTCTCCTGATCTTGGGTGTTGCAGAAAGGGCATTTGATCCGTGAATAGGGCCATTCCTCGCCGCAAAATTCGCAGTGGAGATATCTCTTGCCGGTCTTTGAAAAATAGGCCATGTCCGGCTGAGAACCGCACAGGGGACAATAGCCATGGTCCCATCCGTTTTTGTCAATATCTCCGGTCAAGGCATCACGAAGAAGATGGATTGAAGGTCTCAAGGCGATGTGTCCGAGAAAGAGGAGTGTCTTTGCGTCCAGGTCAACCCCTTCTGCAATCCGTGATAATGCCTTTCCATCCTGCTTTAGAATAGCCCTGAATAGATCCCCGGTCCATTCGCTGTTAGCCTCTGCATGTTTAAGCGCCGTTTTCAGCCCACCCGTGTCATCTCTGTCCGTTTCGGCCAAGTGGGCCAGGAATTTTCTCAGCAGGTCGGAAGCAGCGTCAAAATCGAGAGGTAAGCCCTCCTTTGAAAAGAGAGGAAATCCCTCCTGCTGCTGAATATCCCGTATCCCTTTTTCAAACGCGACCGGCTTGATGTCGGGCATTACCTGGGCCATGAGGAGGGCCAGTTCCCGGAAAGGGGCCAGAGCGGCCTTGGAAGCAGGTCTTTGCAGAATCAACCGGTCGATATGCTGTATGAGGTCTTGAGTCATGTGCCAGCTCCTTCTTTTTAGGTGTTCACAGGTTAGGGTTACGGAATTAAGAAGAGTATATGATCGGTAGCCTGGCTGTCAACGGTTAATGGCGATCCTGATGTTGCGATCTCGTGAAGCCGTCTCGTGTGAAACTTCATTTAACCTGAACCGCCAAGGCGCCAAGAACGCGAAGGTTTTTCTTTTTGCTATTTTTGCGCGAGCCCTTACGGACATCCTTTCATATGCCATCCAATCAGTTGAG
>CAZACO010000571.1:0-208 GCA_964483185.1 uncultured Desulfobacteraceae bacterium | reverse complement strand
TTGAGCGTAAACGGTGAGCTTTCTGTTCAGATTCTTTTTCAGACCAAGGGTCAGCGCGACGCCCAGAAGTGAAAGTCCAGCGTTTGTCAGTAGACGAGAAAAAATTAATAGACATACCAGCGGATAAGCTCCCGAGTGCCATTTTTTGAAGAAGGCATACCTGGATCGGTAAAACATAATCTTGGCATCTGCTCGGGTCCCTACGCTT
>CAZACO010000570.1:0-3410 GCA_964483185.1 uncultured Desulfobacteraceae bacterium | reverse complement strand
TTGATGTCCAGCACCTTGTCGGCCTGCTCCTGGTCACCGGCCACGACAAAGATGGCGTCTGAATGGTTGATGATATATTCAACCTGATCCAGATGGCTGTCCGGGTATATCCCCACAATAGCCCCGCCCAGGGATTGAACGGCCAGCTCCGAGTACAATCCTTCGGGCCGGTTGTCCCCGGCATAGGCGAGCTTGTCGCCAGGTTTGAAACCGAGGATGTGAAGGCCGAGTGCAAAATCACGCACATTTTTATAATAGCCCTTCCAGGAAACCGATTGCCAGATTCCGAATCCTTTTTCCCGAATGGCCGCACGCGTATCACCATAGGTTTCGGCATGTTTATGTAACAGGGCTGGGAGCGTTAATATGTCCATAAAAGAGTTCTCATTCAACCGGGAGCCGTTCAAGGGTTCAGAGGTTCAAACGATGAACCTCGAACCCCTGGGCCAGACCTGGTTATCCGGTGCATCAACAACGGCTCGTTCAGTGATGCAATTATCGGGCGGCCACTTGTGAACCGCCCAAGTCGCGCCAGGGCAGGCTGTGAACGCTTACTGTTAATCCAACCAGATCCAGTCGGAAATAGGATCGAACTGCTTGGTCTTTGAATTGCCCCGCATGATCCTTCCCACAGGGATACTGTTGTTCTTGATGGTAACCGGCGGCATGAGACCACCCACATCAAAATTCTTGATGGACTGGAGGGCCTTGGAGAGGCTGGTCCCGTCGATGGATCCGGTCTTGTCTGCAATCTTGAAGGCCTCTATGAAGAGCTGGGTGCCCATGAAGACCTGCATATAGGCCTGGGAACGATATGCGACCATTTTTGGATGATGCTTTTCGGTCCAGGCACGGATCTTTTTGATCATCGGATATTCATCCTGATAATAAAAGGAATAGGCCGTGACCCCGACATACTCATCCGCCAATGGACCCAGCTGATCCAGCAGGTGTTTTTCGGTTGACCAGAAGGTCCCCATGAACTGGCACTTCAACCCGTAGTCTTTGGCCTGTTTCATCACTGCCGTGATCGGCGTGGTGACAAAACCCTGGAAGATGCAGTAGTCCACCTTTTTCCGCTTCATGTCCAGGACCTGGGTGGTAATGTCAACCCCTCCCACCTTGGCCACCTCTTCCGCAACCAGGTTGAGTCCCAGTTTCTTGCAGATCTCCCGGCCTGCCGGGATCGGTTCACGCCCGAACTCGGTGTCGCTGTAAAAAAAGGCGATGTTGGCCCCGGGTTTCTGCTTGGCAATATATTTCAGGAGGATCCCGAACTGCTCCACATAGGTGGGTCCGGGGATGAAAAGGTACGGGTTTTCCTTGGGGTCTGCGGCGATCTCGGCAAAGGTATAGGCCGAATAGAGGACCTTGTAGCGGCTCTTGATCTCCGGGCCCAGGGCCTTGGTCATCCCTGTGCTCTGTCCCCACATGCACTGGGGTTTATGCTGTGCATAAAGACGCTTGAACGCAGCGATCCCCACATCATTCTTGTATTCCCCGTCGGCCCAGTAATACTTTATCTTTTTTCCGTTGATGCCGCCGGCTTCATTGGCCATGGCCACGGCATCCTCCATGGCATCAGCGCCATGGATGCCTGCAAAGGCAAAACGTCCTGTAAAAGGATGCACGCCACATATGGTGGGGTCCTGTTCGGCCATTGCCTTGCTCACGCTGAACAATCCGATGCACAGAACCAAACCGAGAACGCATATAATCGCTTTTTTCATAACAACTCCCCCTTTGCTCTATTAGATGGTTGATTATCCTTTCATGAACGAGACGCCCATTCACCTCCTTTCAAATTTTTTCGACCGGTGCGGACAGACTCCAGCAATTCTGAATATGGGTTCCATGGGCTGACCGCACAGGTCGAATGTCTTACGGGGATCAGCAACTACGTAATGAAGCCCGGCTTAATATGAAAACGGCCAGAGCCTGAAGAAGTTCTTGATCCTGTTCCAGATTTCAGCCAGACCACGTGGCTCAAAAATAAGAAAAAGGACGATAAGCAGGCCGAAAATAACCTCTTTCATGGGGACGAAGATCTCTTCATGTCCGGGGGCATACGCCTTGACGATTTCAGACAGGTGGTTAAGGAGTTCGGGTGTCAGGGTTATAAATATGGCGCCAAAGATCGACCCTAAAATGCTCCCCAATCCACCGACGATGATCATCGCCAGGTACTGGATGCTGAGAATGAAAGGGAAATGGTCCGGCGTCACCACCTTCAGGAAGGTCACCCACAAGGCCCCGGCTACACCCGCATAGAAAGAGCTTATGGCAAAGGAACTCAATTTGTATTTAAAGAGATTGATCCCTATAATTTCGGCTGAAAGGTCCCGGTCACGAATCGCCACAAAGGCCCTCCCCATGCGGGATCGAATCAGGTTCCTGGCATACCCGACGCCAAGCACGACAAAAAAGAGGGTGATCCAGTAAAAATCCTTTTCCGTCGCAAATTCAAAACTGCCTATCCTGGGCGGCGGAACATGAATGCCGGTAATCCCTTGGGTCATTGATTCCCAGTGAACAAAGATAAACTCAAAAATGAACTGGGCTGCAAGGGTGGCTATGCAGAGATAGAGGCCTTTGACACGAAGAGAGGGTATGCCGATGACCAGTCCGGCTAAGGCGGCAACAAGGCCTGCAAAAGGGATTGTCAGCCAGAACGAAAGGCCTAAGCGTGTGGCCAGGATGGCCGATGTGTAGGCCCCCACGCCAAGGAAGGCCGCATGGCCTAAGGAGATCTGTCCGGTAAAGCCGGTGAGGAGATTCAGGCCTGTGGCCCCGATGATGGCAAAACCGATCATATTGGCCACATAGAGCATATAGGGGTTGGCTATGAAAGGAAACAAAAGAAGAAAGAGAAAGAAAAGGGCCAGCCAGAATTTCACAAAAACAGACTGAAAAATCTCTTCGTCTTTGATGTAGGTCTCTTTAAAGTCTCCGCACCGCATCTTGTGGAATCAGCTCCTTGGTCATTCGTCAGCGGTCATTTTTCCATCAATCATCCATCGACAGTTTTACTCCGCTAAATTCGGCAGGACAGCGAAGCGTATCTGACCGGGGCATCTCATCAATCCCTCACTCAGACCCTCTCAATGATCTCCTTGCCAAACAGGCCGTAAGGCCGGATCATAAGGATAAATACAAGGATAAAGAACGGGGCGACGTTTTTGGCGCCGCCGCCGACAAGTGGGTCTATGTAAAGGCCTGTGAGGTTTTCTAAGACCCCGATAATGAAACCGCCTAGAATCGCCCCCCCGATGCTGTCGAGCCCCCCTAATATGATGACAGCCAAGACCTTCAGCCCGATATCTACCATAAATACGCTGATGCCGCTTATATTTCAGATGACAATCCCCCCTAACAAAGAGTCCATGGAGCCGAAACACCACGCCAAGGCA
>CAZACO010000569.1:0-3411 GCA_964483185.1 uncultured Desulfobacteraceae bacterium | reverse complement strand
CTTTCATGTATCGGCGCCGGAGAGGAAAAAGATGACCCCTATCCGTTCATTATGGCGTTCATTCGTAAAGAGGTGGATCATCGCCTCTGGGAGGAGATGGGCTCATTAGACGTTCCTCAGTGGCTTCGCCCCATCCCCCCTCCACAGGAGAAAGACCATATCCATGTGGATAATTTTGCGTCCTTTATCGACACGGATGGGTGTCGAACCTTTGCCAGGATGCTTGCTGAACATGTGGTGGGCGAGATATACCCTGATATCCCCTGCATGCTGACCGTTGACCACTCCCTGACCGGGGGCGTCCTTGAAAAGCTGATGGCGCTTTACAGGCCGGAAGATACGAGTCTGGTTGTCTTGGACAGTCATACGGACGCGCTCCCCGCCGCCATATTGTCGGGCGCCATCCAGTACGATATGGAAACCAATCCAAATTCGGTCTATGATCCAAGCGACCCCTTCTTGAAAGACCGGCCGGAATCGTACAATGCCTCCTCTTTTCTCTACCATCTGTTACAAGCGGGCCTGATTGCACCGCAGAACCTCTATATCATCGGCATCAGCGATTACCCGCCCAAACGCTCCTTCCGGATCAAGGATGAACGGATCAAAAAATACGTAGGGCTCTATTCGGGGCTGAAAAAGCGGGGCGTAACGCTCATTACCAAGAAGGATCTCCTCAACAGCCCTTCCAAGGTTCGCGCCATATTGGGCCGCACAGAGACCCCTCATCTCTATATCTCGATCGATATGGATATCGGGTCAAGAAACGCCCTCGACGGCGTTCGATTTCGAAACTGGCAGGGGCTGAACGAGAAGCAGATCTACGGAATAGCCGGTCTTCTACGGAAAATTGTATCAAAGGGAACGCGGCTGGTTGGCATGGATCTGGCCGAATTCAACCCGCGAAGGGCGGGCCCCGGTCCCTTTGCCGATACGGACCGTACCTACAGGATAGCCGCCAACCTGATCAGAAGGTTGTGTTTCGGATTGGAGGAGATGAGATGAGGAAAAAACGATTTCCTGGGGCGTACTCACCAATCCCGGGTATGAGAGGCTCATTCAATATCCAGGGCTTCAAGGCCTCGCTTCGATAGGTCTCTGTCGAAAGAATAAATCCTCTTGATGTTTTTCCTTCTGGAAAGAGCCAATAAATAGGCGTCAACAAGGTCGATTTTTTCACCCTGAAGTATTTTCAGGCAGGATGAAATAAGCGGCTTATCAGGCATCATGACACCCTTTAATGACACAATCCCTGATAGTTTTTCGGCCGCTTCCTTTTGGGGAACGTCATACAACTTCGTGAGCACAAAAAAGGCTTCAAATAAAACAAGCTCACTCAATTCAATCTTTATTTCTCCCCTTTCTACCTCGGGAAAAAAAGTGAAGACCCCTTTAAACTTGCTCTGTATCTTGTCCGGATGCTCTACAAGATACCTGATGATAACATTTGTATCCACCAAACTAATTTCCACGGACAATTCCTTCTCCCAGGGCTTCTTTCATTTCCCGCCTTGAGGGGAACCTCTTTCTCCGATTATATCTTGAAAGGGATCCAGCCAGTTCCTTTGACTTCATCTCCTGTATCCTCTTCAGTTTTACACATTTTTCCCTTCTGTCTAAAACAACATCGAGCATATCTCCCACCTCGATACCGAACTCTTTCCGAATGTCAGCCGGGATGACCACCTGCCCCTTATTAAAGACTTTCATCAGCATAACAAACCTCCCTGAAGTTATACAACAGAGTATAACCTCTCTTTGCGGGATTGTCAACAGGGTTCGTCTTGGCCCTGCACGAGGGGCGAAAGTTCATTCCTTGGGTCAGGCGGTTCATCCCCACGTGTGTGGGGAACACATCAAGGGGCTAGGAGGGTGAGAGACTGCATCCGGTCCCCCGACAAATACCATTTTCCGCTGCAAATCATCGATGATCTGCTGCATCGAATATCATTCCATGATTTACCTGTTTATTGAAGAACTCCGCAGTCTGGCCCGAGCAGCGGGATGGAGAATGCGCTCGCTGTGAATTTTCAAAGAAAAGGAATTTTTTCGGGCCGACCCAATTATAGTCAAGATAATTTTCGGGTCAGCCATAAAATCTACCGAAACATTTAAGTGCAGCCTTTCCTCGTCGTGTAGATTCATTTTAAGGTGAAAACAGAGGTTCAAACCACGAATCGCTCGCATTGCGCGAGTGGATAACAGTCATGATAACACCTCTGTTTGTCAAATCCGGCCATGGGATTGTCGATTTTCGATGACCATAGGCACAAAAACACAAAGAGTTGCATATCGTTGAAAAAATCAAGGATGGGCAGGGGCCGGAAAGGGGTCCCCCATGCTCGGATGGAAACATTGCAAGCAGGGGGCTGGTTCGAGTGGGTAGGCGGGATTGAGGCTGGACTCGTGGGCCCAAGGAAAGGGCGTTGCCGCAGATAGGGCACCGGGCGGCCCTATCAGGTTTTGTAGGGCCGAAATAGACATGGCCCCGCAATGAAACATGTTATGTCTGGCCTAGAAGGTGATCTGGAACTGGACACCGTATATGGCGTAACTGCCGATCGGTTCGGAGATGTGACGGTCCTCGTATTTGAACTTAATATCTCCATCGTCATACCACATAAACTCCGGTCTGATCCGGAAACCCTTGGCCAGGTCTATCGGGATGCTGAATCCGAACATCTGGCTCTTTGCTTCAACATCGATAAACACAAACTTGTTCTTGGTCCTCATCTCGCCGTAGATCAGATGCGGTGTAACAGGACCCAGCCGGTATGAAAGATCGAACCAGAAGCTGTAAGTCTCTGCATTGTGAATACGTCCGTCCTCGCCGACCATGGCGCTCGAATAGACCGCCGGATAGCTGTATCCGATAAGACCGTACGTGTTGCCCCAGTTCTTGCCCCAGTTACCTTCCGCGGCAATGCCGAAAGGCCCAAACCCTGCCTTAACTCCCAGGGAACCGACATAGGAGTTGAGGGAATTGTCGATACCGCTGCGCCATGTCCCAAGCCTGTCAATGGTCCTGTGCTGGTACAGGAAGCTGGGATAGATCTGGACGGGACCGGCATAGATCGGGAGACCGATGTCGATTCTCGGGATCTTGGAGTTGTTTTGATAATCGTTTGAAAACCAGGGGTAATATTCTCCGACCTTGTCGGCCACCCCGTTGGGGTCGACCAGGGCTATGGCGATCCTTATATTCTGGTTGAACCGCAACGTACCCCTCACCTGGACAGGACGGCCGGAATAAAAATCGCCGTAACCGACGCCGATGATATTGAAGGTCCCCGACCGTGTCCCCAATAACTGCGATGGGTTCAACGGCGAAAAGGGGGTGGTGGTCTTACCGGCAAGGATCTGAAACATGGGGTTCACATCCCACCAGCCGTAGGCGTGTCTGAGTTCGAC
>CAZACO010000568.1:0-3417 GCA_964483185.1 uncultured Desulfobacteraceae bacterium | reverse complement strand
GTACGGAATTGGAGGGGGCAACGTTGAACATGGAGATGATCCCCCTCAGGGGGACTTGCCGGGCGTGTAATCGGGAATTTGAGATCAAGGACTACGCATTTGAATGCCCTTATTGCAACAGTCGGGATATCGATACCCTATCAGGACAGGAATTGTCGATTGTGGAAATGGAGGTAGACTGAGGGATTAAATATTGACGATTGAAAATTGAAGGTCCCGTAAAAAGTATGTTTTCTCGCAAAGACGCCAAGAACGCCAAGAAAAGATCTTTTAATATTAACAAGTTAACTTTGCGAACTTTGCGCGAGCTTTTGACTTTTTACGAATGCATCAAAATTGAATATGGGGTGCTGTGGTACGGGTATTTTCTATCATCCGATATGGCGTATCCGGCAACGAGTCTCCAGTGACCAGTATCCAGGACAAAGGAGTGGTGGGATGAAAATATCAGTTGTGAAGAACATCTTAGAAGCGAATGATCGAATTGCCCAGGAAAACAGGGCCATTTTTGATGAAAAGGGTCTGTTGGTATTTAATCTGATGAGTTCGCCGGGGGCAGGGAAAACCAGCCTGTTGGAAAAAACGATCGGAGCCCTCAAGGACGATCTGCGAATTGGCGTTATTGAAGGGGATATACAGTCATCCCAGGATGCCGAGAGAATCGCGGCAAAGGGGGTCCCGGTCGTACAGATCAATACCGGGGGCGCCTGCCATTTGGACGGAAACATGATCAGGGATACATTCGAGGAATTCGACTTTGACGCCCTCGATCTTCTTGTGGTTGAAAACGTCGGGAACCTTGTCTGCCCGGCAGAATTCAAGGTAGGGGAGGATTTCAAGGCCATGATCCTGAGCGTTACCGAAGGTGAGGACAAGCCGGCCAAATATCCCCTCATGTTTCATGAATCAAAGGTGCTGCTGATCAATAAGATCGACCTGCTCCCCTATGTAGACTGCTCGGTCGAAAAAATAAGGGAGGAGGCGCTCAAGGTAAATCCCGGGCTCAGCATTTTTGAGATTTCCTGCAAGACCGGAGAGGGGCTCGGCGCCTGGTATGAATGGCTTAGGGAGGAGGTGAAGACCCGGAGGTCGACGCGGAAACAGTCATGAACAAGCGGGCCAAAGGCGCTATTCAGGGCATTGTGCAGGGGGTTGGCTTTCGTCCTTTTGTCTACCAGCTCGCGTCACGATACGGCCTTTCCGGATATGTTACCAATACGCCTGTCGGGGTAGAGATAGAAGTTGAAGGGGCTGAAGCGGACATTCAACAATTTACCCTTGCCGTGGAATCGGAGCGCCCCCCATTGGCCCACATCGCCTCTGCCCGTTGGGAAACGATCACCACAAAGAACGAGGCCTCTTTTACGATAAAAGAGAGCCTGTCAGGTGCGGAACGATCCGCACTCATCTCACCCGATGTCTGCATCTGTCCCGAATGTTTATCGGAGATGAGAGATCCGTTGAACCGGCGATTCAGATATCCCTTCATCAACTGCACCAACTGCGGTCCGCGATACACCATCATTACGGATATCCCCTATGATCGGGCCGCTACCACCATGCGGAAATTCAGGATGTGCCCGGCCTGTCAGTTGGAATATCAAGATCCCAATAACCGACGGTTTCATGCCCAGCCCAATGCCTGCTGGGAATGCGGGCCGGTGACCCGTCTCCACGACAGGGATGGGAACACGATGTCGTGTGACGACCCCGTTCAGGAGGCGATCTCACTTTTACACAACGGCGCCATTCTTGCGATCAAGGGATTGGGCGGATTTCATCTGGTGGTTGACGCGTCCAACCACAAGGCCGTCATCAGGCTCAGGAGAAGAAAGCACCGTGAAGAAAAGCCCTTGGCCATTATGGTCAGAGACATGGATGCCGCCCTCGAAATCGCCCATGTTGATGACGTAGAAGCCAGACTCTTATGCTCCCGTCAGCGGCCTATCGTCCTCCTGAAGAAGCGACGTTTTCATGGCCTGTCTGATCAGGTGGCGCCCAGAAACGGATATCTGGGCGTGATGCTTCCCTATACGCCACTCCACTACCTGTTGATGGAAGGGCCGTTCAGGGCCTTGGTCATGACAAGCGGGAATATGACAGAAGAACCGATAACCACGGATAATCGGGAGGCCTTCAAACACCTGGGAGGGATCGTCGATTATTTCCTGACACACAACAGGGATATTTACCTCAGGAGCGATGATTCTGTCCGGAAGGTGGTTGATAAGATCCCGAGGCAGATTCGGCGTTCCAGGGGATATGTGCCAGCACCCATTTTTCTGCCGGACGACATGAGGAACCTGCCCCCCGTTCTCGCGGTGGGGGGAGAACTCAAGAATACCGTCTGCCTTACCAAACAAAACCGTGCCTTTTTGAGCCAGCATATCGGGGATATGGAGAACTTGGAGACATTGGAGTTCTTTTATCTGACCGTATCTCACTTGAAGCGAATCCTGGAAATTGATCCCAACGTCATAGCCCATGACCTCCACCCTGACTATCTGAGTTCAAAATTCGCGCGGGAGCAGCAGGAATTCCCCACCTTGGCCGTGCAACATCATCATGCCCATATCGTTAGCTGTCTTGCGGAACATGGTCTCAAGGGACCGGTCATCGGCGTGGCAATGGACGGGACCGGATTGGGTCTCGACGGCCAGATCTGGGGGGGAGAAATTATCCTTTCCGATCTGACCTCATTCAAACGTAAAGCGCACCTTGAGTATATACCCCTTCCGGGCGGGGACGCGGCTGCCAAGTACCCGTGGCGCATGGCCCTCATATACCTTCATAAGACCTTTGGAGACGAGCTGTTCAACCTCTCGATCCCGTTCGTCCGGAACCTGGACCCACAGACGTCGTCCATCATCCTTCATATGGCCCTCAAAGGCCTCAATTCTCCGTTGACATCGAGTTGCGGGAGGTTGTTTGATGCGATTGCCGCCCTTTTGGGACTGAGACAGAAGATCGCCTACGAGGGCCAGGCTGCGATCGAACTTGAGATGTCCCAGCGTCTTCAGGAACCAGGATACTACCCCTATGGGGTCAGGCGACAAGGGGATGGATGGGTGATGAAAACTACCGAAACCGTCAGGAAAATCGTGGAGGATATTGCAAAAGGAGAGGGCAGGGGGGTTGTAGCCGCGCGTTTTCACAATACACTGATACGAATGATCACGGACGCGTGTATCAAGATAAGGGAGGAAAGCGGGATTGAACAGGTGGCGGCAAGCGGAGGTGCTTTTCAGAACATGACACTTCTCGCTGGGCTTACCCGGGCTCTTGCCGCCGAAGGGTTCCGCATATACAGTCATGCCAGGGTGCCCACCAATGACGGAGGGTTATGCCTTGGGCAGGCGGTTTGCGCGGGGCTCAGATATTCAGGTGTGGAAGGAGCGTTTGGCGAATCCGATGAAA
>CAZACO010000567.1:0-3420 GCA_964483185.1 uncultured Desulfobacteraceae bacterium | reverse complement strand
GTGGAAGGTAGAGGAGGCCTTCTGATCATTCCCCCAAAGCCTTTTGACCAAGTGAGTGGACCCATCAAGACCTTTCCCCTGAGAGGGATCAAGGATTCTCCACCCTACATCCATGATCGTCGTTTGATGACCCTGGAGGATACTGTGGAGTTCTTCAACCTGATCCAGGGGCTTAACCTCACGGCCCAGGAGAAGAAAGATCTAGTGGATTTCATGAGAACATTATAGACTTCGGGCGCGACGATTCATGGAAGGGGCAGGCATGGGAGGAACGTGCCTGCCTCTTTTTTGTGAAGCCCACCTTGGCACTGTCTGTTAAGGAACACTGGATATTGAAAGCGACAAACCAACCTTCTCCACCGCACATACAACATAGTGTGCTTATTTAATCATTGACATACTATTGTCGCTTTGCCATATTGATATCAACATTCATATTAATTGAAAGGGACCATCCCTGTGTCACCTTTAGTAACCGACTGCGAGTCGTCTGTTTCAATGACCGTGACAGATTGCTGCCGGACAAATTGGGAAACGTATGCCTTTGAAAGCTAGACAGATGCCACTTCCGTTTCCAACGGATGAAAAAGAGGATGCCCGTTTGCCGGTTTTCAACGACCCGGCATTCATGGACAACCGGACGGCCCCTGTTCATCGCTGGGTACCGTGGATTGCCGGTTTTTCCGGGGCATTTGTGGATTCGGTGTTGTCCTCTCGCCTCAACAAGACAAGGAATGGCGGTTTGGTGCTTGACCCATTCGCCGGTGTAGGCACAACATTGTTACAGGCCTCTCTAAGGGGATACCGGGTTGTAGGTTTCGAGATCAACCCATACGCAGCGTTAGCCGCCAATGTCAAATTGAGAGCCCTGAAGATCGATACAAGCGAATTTGATGCGGCCATCAGCCGGTTGAAGAGCGACGCCCCCAACTGGCAGAATGGGGACGCTGATCCCTCCTTTGCACCCCTGGGGTTTCGTTCGCGTATTCCCTTTTTCAGTCCAATGATAGAAAACCAGGTATTTCATGCGCTTGCTTTCATTTCGAACATCGCGGATGAAGGGGTGCGTGATTTGTTCCGGGTTGCATTCGGCTCTGTAATGGTCTCCTTTAGCAACTATACTTACGAACCCTCGCTGTCGACACGGCCCGGCGCCGGGAAGCCCCGGATAGACGACGCGGACGTGAGCGGAACCCTTCTTTATAAGATAAGGCAAATGCGATCTGACATCGATTGGTTGCGAGGTCAGGGCGGCATGGAAGGAATCAGTGGTGGCGCTGTTTATAACGAGGATTTCTTTGAGAGAAACCACCGGCTGGAAGACGGGTCTGTTCACCTGCTGGTGACCTCGCCCCCATACTTGAACAATTATCATTATGCCCGAAACACGCGCCCACAACTTTACTGGCTTAGGTTCATTTCATCACCCAGGGAACAGAAATATCTCGAGGAGAAAAATTTCGGAACGTACTGGCAGATCGCCCGTACAAAAGCGCCGATAGCGCTCAATTTTGACCATCGCGAAATTGAAAATATCCTCTCCCGGCTTCGACAGAAGAACACGGAAAAAGGAGATTATGGCGGACTCGGGTGGGCCAACTATGCAGCATCCTATTTCAACGATTGTGAACGTTTTCTAAACGCAGTCCGACGATGTCTAACAAAGGGGGGTGCCAGCGTGATCGTTGTGGGGAATTCTATTCTGCAAGGCATCAATATCAGAGTTCAGGATTTTCTCGGAGAGATAGCAGAAATGTGCGGCCTGAAACTGGAGGGCATCTATCGTTTGAGGGATAAGCGCGTGGGAGACTCCATCACCGGATCATCCATTCGGATGGCGACGGGTAAAGCGACACTGGATGAATCCGCAGTCGTTGTACGAAAACCATGAGGACATCTTGAAAGAAGAGCCCGCGTTCAATCCTCTTGACAAGCTGAACCTCGGCATCGCAGTTCGAGATGCGCTCCTGAAACGCGCGGTGGTTCCGCTCCCTCCTGAACGGTTCAAAGGGGCAGGGGTCTATGCACTCTATTATCTTGGTGGCTTTGAGCCTTACAAGATCCTGACAACAGCCAACCGGGAAGATAAATGGGCCTTGCCGATATATGTAGGCGAAGCGGTTCCCCCCGGCTCGCGCAAAGGCGGATACGGCCTCGGTGCCGATCCAGGGGATGTGCTCTGGAGAAGGCTGTGGGAGCACGCGAAATCCATCGAGCAGGCTGAAAATCTCAATGTCAAAGATTTCCGTTGCCGCTATCTCGTTGTCGATGATATCTGGATTCCGCTGGGCGAAAGCCTGCTCATTGAGACTTTCAATCCGCTTTGGAACCGTGTCTTGGACGGTTTCGGCAACCATGATCCAGGGAGAGGCAGGTACAGTCAAGCTCGATCGGCCTGGGATGTTGTCCATCCAGGGCGGCCATGGGCGTACAGATGCGCTGAAAACCCCAAAAAGGCGGAAGACCACATAAATGAAGTAACGAACTTTCTTGAAAAAGTTGTTATAAATTCCTGAGCTTGGAGGGACGTAGACCCTATGGACCTCAGACTGGAGAACTGCACGGCCTGATTTTAAAGAGAAGTCCGGACTCAAGGATCCGCTCTACATAAATTTCCTCCGTTTCAAGCCCTTCCGGCAAGATCAAACCGCCTGTCACTACCTCGGTATACATTCTCACGCTCCAGACCTCCAGTTCAGATCGGCAATTTGTGCCCACATGATCCTGCCCCCCGATTTTCATTAACCCAAGAAGTCGTTTCTTCTATGCTCTCATGTCAAGAAATCGACTGTATCATCTTGTTATCATCAGAGTGAAAGCATTGTCTCCTTCCTCTCACGCACACGGCATTGGTTTCCTTTTCAATGAGCCTCGATTCTTCCACCAGAAAACCGGCTGCTTCAAGCAATCGGGCCACTTCATCCGGACTCACGATCCGGTTCTCTTTCGGTGGTATCCAAAATCTCTTCAGATAGCGAATTCCCATGGCGAGCTTTGACCAGAAAGCCATGCCATAGGATGTGAAATCCACAAGCACGATGTGTCCCCTCTCTTTCAGGACCCTGTGGCTTTCACGCAGGACATCCATTGGACGCGTGAGAATATGGATGACGTTCCCCAAAAAGACGACATCAAAAATGCCGTCCGCAAACGAGGTATGATAGCAGTCCTCTCTCAAGACGTCTACATGTGTCAATGGATGAAGTCTCGTTTGTGCCTGTTCAAGTATTTCAAGGGACCCGTCTGTTGCCGTCAGATGTCTGACTTTTCCTGCAATAACCATCGAAAAACAACCGGTTCCGCAACCCAGTTCCAGGACTTCATCCGTGGCTTTGAACTGGTTTGACAACCAACATTCTGTCTCCCTTTGGGTTTCTTCTCCAACGATATAGGCCGTGGCGGCATCATATGTGCGTGCTG
>CAZACO010000566.1:0-3422 GCA_964483185.1 uncultured Desulfobacteraceae bacterium | reverse complement strand
TAGGCACTTTAGATCACTTTAGACACTTTAGACACTTTTCTTGGTTGCGGACACCCGCGTTAGAGATTATCTTGATATTTATCCAAAGATATTTGAGAGAGGAATACATATGCCTATCCAGATACACATTCACAAGACTCACCGCCAACATACAAATAACTCAGCGATCGTTGAGGTGGAGGGGGGCACCGTGAGAGACTGCCTCGACCACCTGACCCGGCAGTTCCCTGCCATGAAAGAGGTGCTTTTCGATAATAAAGGAGAACTGCGCCGTGTTATCGAGATCTATATTAACGCCACGAGCGCCTATCCGAATGAGCTGGCTAAGAAGGTGTCAGATGGCGATGAGATGCACCTGACGGTCATGCTCGCCGGGGGCTGATACAGACAAAACAGAGACGAACCGAATACGCTCGCGGATCTCACCGCATGTGACCGTTCACAGGTTCGGGGTTTCCTGCTGAAAGCGGGTTTCAAGGTTAGGAAAAAGGTCTGAACTGGACCTCCGTGATGTTCGTAAGAATGCGCATTTTGAAGTATCATTACCGAGTGGAGTTTTACAGATTTTGGGTATGTAGAAGCCATGTCGATTTTTCCGAACAGGAGCCTTTTTAAATACCGCACGTTGACGTGAATAAAACCTTTGAACCTCTGAACCGTTGAACCCCTGAACGGTTACCACCGCGTGACTACTCAAGGCCGAGACCGATCCTGTACGCCCAGTTGAGAACCACCATCGTGACCATCAGCCAAACTGCAAGGGGGGATTTCAGCAGACGGAACAGGCTGCTGGCGACCCTGCGACCTGTTATGAGCCCGGTCGAATGCCAGGCAAAGAGGACGGCGGTCGCCGTATATACCAGACAGGCCAACGGTGCGTTGTGAATGGCGAAGGCCCAGTTCCCATCGGCAATCGCCCAGAACGACCGGGTTAAGCCGCAGAAGGGACAGGGATAACCTGTCAGGCTCAGGAACGTGCATTTCTTCAGGGGGAGAAGATCGCACGGAACCACGTGGGGCAGCACCAATGCGATCCCGGTGACAAGTGCAACAGGGAGGTGTGCAACCACCACATCCCAGTAGGAATCGGGCCGTTTCCAGGACACGAGAAGATGAACTTCCGCCTCGGGCCGTGACACCTGGAAAACATTCATCCGACAGACACTAAGATGGCTGGACCGTCGCATCATCGTTGTTTTCGCCCTCGTTCAGGCCCGTTACGGCAGTGGCCTCGGGCTCACCCCCGTCGAACACATCTCGGTAGGCCACTGTCAGGATGCAGGCCTGGATCGGGAGCGTGAAAACAACGCCGATGCCGCAGGCGATGGCGCCGATACTCCCGATGATATTTGAGACAATTGAAAAACCCAAAAACGGCCAGAAATTGGGCTTGACCTTGTTGAAACTCTCCACTGAAGCAGGCCAGAATTCCCTCCCCCTGTCAACGATGAGAAACATACCGAACATGAGCAGGGCATGGGCAACAAAGATCACGAACAGAGAGGCGAGTTGTCCAATACAGGGGACCAGACCGACGATTATTGACACCACAAAGAGCGCAATCCCCCATATGATGACAAAGAGAAACGAGTTCAGGAAGTATTCGAACCCCTTGAACAGGGTCCCCACCTCCGGTCTGGGCCCCTTTTTGTCGATGAGTCCGAAGGTGATGAGAAGAACGCCCGCAACCATGGGACCGGCAAGGACGCCGACCGTTACCGCGCTGAGGACAACGGCTATCAGGGAGGCTAATACAAGTGTGGCGAAATTTTCCTTATAAAGGTTGAATCCCTTTTCAATCCACTCACCGAATTTGACGTCAACGTCTTCCATTTGCTCCCTCCTGACTAAAAATACATGTCTCATTAAAAGGTTACGCGATAGGGTGTTAACGACCACTCGGCTATTTAACCAATCCAACATCTATACACCGATTCTCATCGGATTTCAAACTCAATATCCGGCGGCCTTAAAATGTACCCGCCTCGCAGTAAGAGACGGCCCGAGCCCTTTCTGTCCACTTGATCTTGCGTCACGATCATGATACAAAATCGATCCATTACAGGTGAATCCTGCATCTCCTTTAAAGGCCTCGGCAAGAAATAATTGCGCAAGATTGCGCCGGATGTTGGTTTGTATACAAGGCACATCCACCGGTGCATATTATAAAATATGTGTCGGTGGATGTAACGCAGTAGACGGGCCAAAAGACAAGCAAGAGGTGTAAGTATTTTTTGCCGAGGCCCTAAGGTGTAGGAACGACTTAAAGAGAATGTTTCTATGTACGGACCTTCTTGAGAGTTCGAAAAAGCTATCGCGCTCCTGGATTCATTGATGCCTATGTCTATCCGCGCCAAACGGGCCGTTTTCTTTGGGTTTATTCTCTTCATCTTGATCGGAGTGCTGTCATCGGTCGGGGTTGTCCATTACCTTGTTCATCCCTCCAAAACAGGCGGTCCGGATCAGATCTTCATTGTGCGTGAAGGCGCAAGCCTGACCCAAGTCGTTGGGGCCCTTGAAAAGAGAGGGATCATCTCCAACAAGACCCTCCTCCTGTTATGGAGCAGGCTCACGGGTTACGGGGCCAAAATAAAGGCAGGCGAGTACCGACTCAACAGCGACATGGCGCCTGTAAAGATCCTCAATATCCTGAGCAGAGGACTGATTGTTACACACAGCGTGACCGTCCCTGAGGGATTTACCATCAGCCAAATTGCGGAAGAATTGGAGAAAAAAGGGCTGACAGACGGGGCGGCATTTCGGGCCCTTGCAAGGGACCCGGATACTGCAAAAAGATACGGCCTCTTGGGGCCCGGTCTTGAAGGATATCTGTATCCCGACACCTACCGGTTCAGCCGCGGCCAGCCTCCCCTATCGATCATCGATGTCATGCTGAAACATTTCTTTGATATGATTTCTCCCTTGCGCGAGAGAATAGATGCATCGGGCATGACCTTGCAGCAGATCATTACCTTGGCATCCCTCGTTGAAAAGGAGACCGGACAGGGGGAGGAACGGCCTGTCATTGCCAGTGTTTTTCTGAATCGCTTGAAAAAAGGGATGCGCCTTGAAAGCGACCCGACTGTCATATACGGCATCACGGGCTTCAACGGCAATCTCACCAGACAAGACCTGGATCGACCGACCCCATACAATACCTATGTCATCAGGGGGCTGCCCGTCAGCCCGATTGCAAACCCCGGCCGAGAGGCCATTCAAGCCGTCCTGTTCCCGGCCGATACGAATTATCTCTATTTTGTATCCAAAAACGACGGGAGTCACCATTTTTCCAAGACATTAGCGAAACACAACAGGGCCGTAGCGCTGTACCAGAAAAAGAGGTGAACAAAAGCAATGCAGGATAGATCTAAAGCGGATAGCCGCAACCAAAAATTTATCACACAGAGACACAAAGCACACAA
>CAZACO010000565.1:0-3424 GCA_964483185.1 uncultured Desulfobacteraceae bacterium | reverse complement strand
GGACTGAAGACCGCCATGGAGGCGGAATTGACGGGATTTAATTTCTACAAGAACGCCGCCGAGAATGTGACAGACCCGAAGGCAAAAGAGGCTCTGTCTCAAATGGCCGAGGAAGAAATGGGCCACTTCAACTATTTGCGGCATCAGTACCGATCGGTGTTGGAAAAGGGAAAATATGATTTTGCTAAAGCCTTCATTAAAAAAACCGGGGATCAAGCTGAAAGTCCCATCTTCAGCGCCGCCATCAAAGATCGTATCAAAGACAGTCACTATGAAGTGAGTGTTCTGACCATCGGCATGAAACTTGAGTTGGAGGCCATGACCTTCTACCGGTCGTGTGCGGAAAAGGCGGGCACGGAAGAAGCCAAGCGCTTTTACAATGAACTTGCGGATTGGGAGCAGGGGCATTACAAGGCTTTTGAAAAAGAGTTGAACGCCATGAAAGAGGACTACTGGGCGGCCAACGATTTTGTACCCATGTAATGGCTGTCATGATGTATGGCCGGTAGTTCAACGGGACGCCCTTACGTTTTTAACCATTTGGTTTGAGGGGAAAGGGTAAGGGATATCGTGATGGTGTTGCCGGCTAAAAATGAACTCTAGGGGTCTTTGCTTGACTCATGCTTGAAGAGTCAAACCCGGAACAGTACTGCCAGCACAACTTTAATAGAATTATGGGAGCAACCTGTCAACCATTATAACCAACTTAAGGCTCGCGCAAAAATAACATTTTCGCATCCCATCTTCAGGGCATCTTCGGCCGCGTCTCAATCGCAAAACCCTCGAAATCCCGCTTCAGCGGGGCTATTCCTGCCTGCCCCGTGAAATGCGGAGCCAATTTCTCTGGGGTGGTTTTGATCAATCAGTGCAGCCAAATCTGACCCAAATCTGGGCGCCAATTCTGGTGCTCTTATTTTTGCGCGAGCCCTAAGCGTCAGTGCAACCGATCTGCTATTTTGTTGTAGGCAAATGTAAGATCATATGCCGTGGGGAGGGTACTCCGCGTGTGATGCTCTTTTGTTGTGGTCACTTTAGAATTGACTCACAAGAGAAATTTCCGTATGGTTATCCCCCAAAAGAGCACCGCCTTATCAACATCAACTCTCTATTCAGTAAACAGCTAATTTCAAAAGGTAATTATGAAAAAATATGCGCTGAAACTCCTTCTTTTATTCTTTTTCCTGTCGATGCCCCATATGGCAGTCGCCGGGGGTTGTGAAAAGTTGCTTATCACCGGACATCCGTCCTATGCGCCTGTAGCCTGGGAGAAAGGCGGAGTCATTGTAGGTGCCTCTGCCAAAATGATCGAATTGATAGCCCAGGAACTGGGTGTGACTGTTGAATCGAGATCCATGGGCTCTTGGACAGATGCCCAAGATGCTATTAGGAAAGGAACCGCCGATGTCATTTTTGGTATTTATTATAACGATGTTCGTGCCCAGTACATGAACTATATCGAACCGGCGTACATGCTTGACCCGGTTGTTCTTATGGTTCCAAAAGGAAGAACCTTCACCTTTAATAAATGGTCTGATCTCATCGGCAAGAAGGGTGTTACCAATAAAGGTGAAAGCTACGGTCCCGATTTTGATGCATATATGGCCGATAAGTTGGATGTGGTACGCGGCGGAGGGATGGAGAGATGCTTCCAAATCCTTTTAAAAGATAAGGCGGACTACATGATTGTCGGTTTGTATCCGGGCGTCTCTGAGGCGAAGAAATTGAAAGTATGGGACAAGATAGAAGTCCTTCCCAGGCAGTTGAACGCTTTCAAAATGTATGTAGCCTTTTCTAAAAAATCGCCATGCTATGCTAAATATCACCGTATTTTCAGAGAAAAAATCCAGAAGATGGTTAAAGACGGCACTGTCCAGACTCTGCTAATCTTGTCCCAGGCCGAATGGGATGAGGCGCTAAGCAGGTAGCACGCGTCGATTATTCAATGGATATTTTCCTTGTGCCAAGATCAATTGTTGTATGGGAAATGGCTAATACGATTCGGCAGGCTTGGACAAAAAATAGGGTCGGCAAATTGAAATGAAAATATTATTATGCTACCCACCTCACGCCCTTCCTTTCTTATTCTGCATCAGTTTTGTAACCGGACGGCTTATTGAAAAACCAAGGTCGAACAAGCCATTGGGGCCAATGGGACTCCCTGGATATTCTAAGTTGAGAAGAAATCAGGAAAATGGTAGATAAGAATGCATGCCAAAAACTTACGTCTCAAGGTTAAAGGATTTCATCGATAGGAGGACGACCCCCCCTGGCCTTACTACCGATGACGGAATAAGGTACTGGCAAGAACGCCTTCTGTTGGTTTTTGTGTTTGCCGGTGCTGTCTTGGGGTTTTTTGTTTATCTTCCCAGTGTTGCGCTTTCCATTAAGGAAGACCTTTGGAGCGTAGCGGCGGCTGACACGGTTATATATGCCTGGGTAGTCATCCTCTTTTTTCGCCGGTCTATTTCATTTGTGGTTCGTGCTGTTACCTTTTCCGCTATCGGATATATCCTCGGAATGGTACTGTTGCTGACCATAGGGCCTATCGGTGGCGGTCCTGTGTGGCTATTTGCTTTTCCGGTTATAGTGGCCATTCTCCTTGGGCTCCGGATTTCATTGATTGCTCTCGCAGTAAACGCAGGAACTCTCATCATTATCGGTGCATTATTGCAGTTTGGTTACCTGGAATGGGACTATTCCACAATCAACCCTGTTGAAAAATGGGTCGTCATAAGTCTGAATTTTCTGCTCTTAAACAGTATCGTCACCATATCCATTGCACTTATCTCAGAAGGCATACAGGATTTACTGAAGCGTCAAAAATCAATGCTGGCATCATTGGAAAAAAGTGAAGAAAAATTTAGAGTTCTGTTTGAATTCGCGCCTGATGTATACTATTTGAGTAATTTGGAAGGCACGTTAATAGATGGCAATAGAACTGCGGAGGACTTACTGGGTTATAAAAAGGAAGAACTCATCGGTAAGAATCCTTTCCAGCTGAATCTTCTACCGGCCGACCAATTGTCAAAAGCAAGTGAGCTTTTGGGCAAGAATCTGGAGGGAAAAGCGACTGGACCGGATGAGTTTATTTTGAATAGGAAAAATGGCGAAACGATTTTGGTGGAAGTAAGGACCCTCCCTACAGAAATAGATGGACAAGACATTGTTTTAGGTATTGCACGGGACGTTTCAGAACGTAAGCGGTTGGAAACAAGCCTTCACAAGGCCCAAAAGATGGAGGCCATCGGAACGCTCGCAGGAGGGGTGGCACATGACCTCAACAATATCCTTGGTGGTCTTGTAAGCTATCCTGAGCTGTTGCTGTTACAACTCCCTGAAGACAGCCCTTTAAGAAAACCGATTCTAACAATCCAGAAGTCAGGAGAAAAGGCTGCCGCCGTTGTTCAGGATCTGTTAACATTGG
>CAZACO010000564.1:0-3427 GCA_964483185.1 uncultured Desulfobacteraceae bacterium | reverse complement strand
AGGCTCCGTCCTCATCCTGGCCATTATCGGAAGTACCATCCTCATGGCCATAAAGGTTTTCAAAGGGACGGTGTCAAAAAGGGGCCAACAAGACCAGACCGATGAAGCCAAAATGATACAGGAGATCTACAGGGGGCTTTCCCTAATGGAAACGCGTGTTGATGCCCTGGAGACTATCATCCTGGACCATGGAAGAAAGGACCGTGCATTATGAGAGGGTATAGGAAGTACGGCCGCCGCGCACATTATCACCCCTGGAGAGGCGGACACATGAGGGGTCGATTTGAAGGCCTGTTCAATGGCGCGCTCTACCGTTCACGAAACGGCGTCATAATGGGCGTTTGCAGAGGGATCGCCGAATATTTTGATTTTTCTGTTTTCTGGGTCAGGGCCGCCGCCGTCATTTTTCTGTTCATAAGCGGCTTCTGGCCGATTACAGCCATCTATTTCATAGCGGCCTTTTTGATGAAACCGGAACCGGCCATACCGGTTCAGACAGGTGAAGAGCAGGAGTTTTACGACGACTATGTCCATTCCAGGAGCGGGGCCACGGATCGTCTGAAAAGGCGATATGACAACCTGATGCGCCGTATTCAGCGATTGGAACATACGGTCACATCCAAGGAATTTGACTGGGACCGGAAGCTGAATACCTAATGCGGCATAGCCTGATCCCGCCGCGGATATCATGATCGGCAATCTCAACAATCGTTCAAATTAGGGATCCATAAGACTACAAAACAATCCTGGCACCCACAGAATTAAGCGCAAATTGATCTGGAAACGCTTTTTCAAACAGGTTTATGGCCTTCCAGCCAGTACAATGACACGGGATGATAACCTCGGGTGAGTACTGCTTCATGGACTCAATCGTGATGTCAATAATCGGTTCGAACTCAGGGCCTGTAAGGTGGAATCCACCCACCACGGCGTAAATTTTTTCGACCCCGGTTATCTGGCGGGCAAAGTTGATGGTGTTTATAATCCCGGCATGACCGCAACCCGCTATAACGACCAGGCCCTTGCCTTTGATGTTGACCACCAACCCCTGATCATCAAAAATATCATCCTTGGTGATTTTGCCATCTATCTTAAAATGCGCTGTGGGCATTCCCTTTTCAAAAGCAGATTTCCGGGGAATATTGGTAAGGGTGCCGATAAGGCCACTGGCCAGGAGATGGGGCTCACTGATCTCAACGATCGGGCAGCCGGATGGATCGATCGCCTCCCGCTGTAAGGTGGGGATGAGGACCTCTCTTCCGTCCGGGAAAACATGAATGCGATTCTGGGAAAGGGCCAAGGGATGCAGATACACCTCGATGGGATGAGGTAAAAAACCCAGTATCTCCCTCAGGGCGCCGATATGGTCAGGATGGCCGTGGGATAGAAAAGCCGCTTCCACCCGGGCCATATCCACGCCCAACGCATCGATATTGTTGGGCATCGCGTTAGGTGAGACGCCGAAATCCATGATAATGGCATGGTGTTCTTCGCCCGAAAAAACCTCGATGAAAAAGCTAAGGCCATGTTCGGCCAGCAGAGGTTTGCGCCTCACGCCGTCTTTCATCAGGGACGGCCTTTGCACATGCTCTGTGCCGGCCAGGAAATTGTCAATATAGTTGTCAACCAGAGTGGTTATGACCAGCTTATCAGCCTCGCGCAATTTGATTTTGACGGTATTTTCATTCATGACGGGCCCTTTCCGTGTATTATAAAGATATCTGCGACAATCCAATCGATCGTATGTTGGTATCTTCTGGTTTAGTGAGTTTTTGAACTGCAATCATCAAATACTTATAACGGGTAAGACAACCTTCAGCGTATCAAGTCGTTCCTTTAATTGCCCCCGTAGAATGAATATGGATCAGGATGAATAACTTCCGCTCAATCTTGGCGTTTCAGCGGACCGGGCTTCTTGGTGAATATAGCCAGGCCCAGCCGCTGGGCAGCGTTGCAAAAATGGCAAAAGGAGGCCTGCTTGGCCTGTGCAGAGTCCTTGGTCTCAATGGCGGAAAAGATGGCTTGATGTTCCTGGTGCACCACTTCCGGCAGTCCGGCGGTCAGACGGGAGTGGTTCCTGGCCTGTTCGATCATTTTAATTATTGTCTGGTAACCGGGAAGTCTTAGGTAGGACATATTTGTCAGACAACATGGTAACCATCTGGCCCTCTAACATAATCTCGCGGCTCGTGTCAAGGGACAATGCGCGCACCGAGCGGGTCGGTTGGCACGCATCATCCATCCCCTCAGGATCAGGTGCGGGTCTTCATAAGGCGAGCACTCCCACTGATGTAAAGGCCATCCGTACGATCCTTGAAGTAGCGGTCGTTCGCCCCTTCAGGCCCAAAATCCTCCACGCATGGTCCAATACCATACGTCACCGTGAGCCTACACAATTATGCGTGTCAACCTATCAACGTATGTCCCCTATTCCCCCGCTCAGATCGGGGGAATTCTCATGAAACATCTGACGATGAGGTCCTGGCGACCGAATCGTAGATCACGTTTTCTTCTCCACTGAAGACCAGGAATCGATTCCCTTTGGCACGGCCAATCATCGTCATACCAAGATCTTGGGCAAGTTCTAAGGCCATGTGGGTTACCCCTGATCTTGAGATGAGTACGGGGACCCGCATGTTTGCGGCTTTTATGACGATTTCCGAAGTCAATCGACCGGTCGTATATAGCACCTTGTCCTCCCCCGAAATGCCCCATTTCATCATTTTGCCCGCAATCACGTCCGTTGCGTTGTTTCTGCTCACATCCTCGATGAACACGAGGACTTCTGCGCCACGAAAAAGCCCGCAACCATGCACAGAACCTGCCCTCTTATAAATTACGTTATATTTCCGAACTTGTTTAAATATGTTAAATAATATTGACTGTTCTATGCCGGCACTTTGGAATCTCATTTCATAAAGCACATCCAACGTGCAACTAAAAATCGTACCTTGCCCACAACCGGTCGTGGCTGAAAACGCGTGTATCCCTCTTTCAAAATCGATAAGGCTCATATCTCTTGAAGTCTCAATATTGACCGTCAACATATCCGGTTCCACATCGATTGATTTAATTTCTCGGATGCCGGTAATCAATCTTTGGTTCCGTAGGTAGCCTATCGCCAGATCCTCGGGATCGGTTCCGAGGGTCATGAGGGTTACGATCTCCTGCCCGTTGACTTTGATGGTAAGCGGAAATTCATCTACAATCGTGATGGCCCGCCTTTTACCGAACTGGTCAAAGGCCGGTACCTGGTGCGTGACAGAAAGAGTCTTTTCTGCCATTTCAGGCAGATTTTTTCTATGTAGAGCGGTTCTGAGCATAAAAATGCCTATCCGGGTATGATTCCGGCTCGTGGGCCCGATATTCGGATCCCGATTCACAGTGCCCGTGGATGCCGGGTTAGATCCTTTTTCAGAGGAAAACC
>CAZACO010000563.1:2215-3431 GCA_964483185.1 uncultured Desulfobacteraceae bacterium | reverse complement strand
GCGTGGACGAGGTGCACAAGGTCTCGGTGGCCCGTCAGATCTTGAAAACCTATGAAAATAAACCGGTCAAATAGAGGGCCGTCTCAGACTGTCGTGAGTGCGAACCGATGTAATGACGCGATGATAAACCCGTGAAACAGATACCGATTGAGGACCACAACCGCTTTAAGGCCAAGGTCAACGCTTTCAAACAAAGCTGCTACCTGGAGTTCTTTGCCGAAAATCCGGATGTTTTTCAGATTAAAAAGGAGAGAACCATATCCAAGAACCTGGAGCGGATTTTTGCCGCGGCCCTGAAAATCAGCAACAAAAAGGGGTTTCATGCCATGAGCATGCGCGATCTGAGCAAAGAGGTCCATTTGAGCATCGGCGCCCTGTACAACTATTTCTCCGGCAAAGAAGAATTGTTGGAGATGATGCAGCGCCACCGCCGCACCATCACGTCGCGTATCCTCAGGTCCAACATTGCGGCGGAAAAAGAACCCCTGGCAAAGCTGCGTGCGGCCATCCGGACCCATTTGTATCTCAGTGAAGCCATGCAGCCCTGGTTTTATTTTTCCTACATGGAGGCCAAGAATATCGGCCCAAAAGAACGCCGGGCCGCCGTTCAAGGCGAGCTGAACACGGAACAGATGTTCACCGACATCATTTCCATGGGCCGGGAGCAGGGCGTCTTCGTCACGGACAATTGTCAACTGACGGCCAGTCTGATCAAGGCCATGATGCAGGACTGGTACCTGAAGCGTGCCAAGTATGCCCGGCGCCGGGTTGATGTGGAAGCATACGCCCGCTTTTTGATCGCTTTTATCGAAAACAGCCTGGTCAACAGATACTCCGCACCCCACACCGGAAGGTGAAACCGCACGCCCTGCCTTCACCCAGAGAAGCACACAGGGAGGTGATCGGCCACGAGGAATCCTTCCTCGGTTGGAATGATCCTTCCATCCATGACCTTCACAAGTCCGGCCGCCTCCATTCTTGAAAGGGTGGCCCCTGAATCAGGGGCAGCGGCGATATGTCTCAGCTCAACCCCTTCCCGGGTCCTGAATCCGAGGGACAGAGATTCGAGCCGCATCTGTTCCCCGGTCAGGGTTTCGGACCCCTCAACCGGTGGCCGACCCTTGTCCAGTTCGGCCCCATACCCCCTGATGGACCGGACATTCCACCAGCGCTGTTTCCCATCAAATGAATGGGCCGAGGGCCCCAGACCCAGGTA
>CAZACO010000563.1:0-2115 GCA_964483185.1 uncultured Desulfobacteraceae bacterium | reverse complement strand
TCTGCGGTATGGCGTCTGCCTAAGAAAGAGAGGACACCATCGTCAAAGGACTGGACACCCAGGTTGACCCGGTTGCACCCCAGTTCCTTCAGCAGGCCCACCTTTTCCTCTGACAGGTCGCAGGGGTTGGCCTCGATGGTGAATTCCATATCAGGAGCAAAATCAAGGTGGGTGAAGAGATGATCGATCAGATTGGTCAGGGTCCTGGTGTCCAAAACGGTGGGGGTGCCGCCCCCGAGATAGAGGCTGTCAAACCTGCCGAAGCGTCCCCTGTACAAAAGGACTTCTTTCTTGAGGCCGTCGAACCAGAACGGTATCGGCGTAGCTGAAGGGACGGAGTAAAAGGCGCAGTAAGGGCATTTGCTCAGGCAGAAGGGGACGTGGATATAGAGGCCCGGGGACATTCATGACCCCTTGTCCGCTTTCAGTACCGCCACAAATGCGCCCTGCGGGATAGCGACCGACCCGACCATCTTCATCCGCTTTTTCCCTTTCTTCTGTTTTTCAAGGAGCTTCCGTTTCCTCGTAATGTCCCCGCCGTAGCATTTGGCCGTCACATCCTTCCTGAAAGGGGAGATGGTGGACCGCGCAATGATCGTACCTCCGATGGCCCCTTGGATGGCGATCTTGAACATGTGTCGCGGGATCTCTTCCTTCAGCCTATTGCAGGCGTGGAGTGCTCTCGGCCGGGCCCCCTCCCGGTAAACGATCTGGGAAAGGGCATCCACCTTTTCCCCGTTTAACAGGATGTCCAGTCTCACCAGGTCGCTTTCCCGGTAGTCCAGAAGATCATAATCAAACGAACCGTAGCCCTGGGTGACGGTCTTGAGGCTGTCATAAAAATCATAGATCACCTCGGCCAGGGGCATGTCGAACTGGATTTCAATCCTCCCGGGCGTGGGATAGTTGAATTGCGCATTCACGCCCCGCCGTTCCAGACAGAGGTCCATGACGGCCCCCATGTATCGCTCCGGGATCATGATGCTGGCCCTGATGAACGGCTCCATCCCCTTCAAAATGGTGGTTGGATCCGGGTAATATACCGGATTGTCCACGGTGATCGTCTCACCGTTGGCAAGGATGAAGCGATACTGGACCGTTGGGGAGGTCATGATGATCGATTGGTCGAATTCCCTCTCGAGCCTCTCCTGGACGATCTCCAGATGGAGAAGCCCTAAGAACCCGCAGCGAAAACCCAAGCCTAAGGCCGCAGACGAATCCTTTTGAAAGACCAGTGCGGCATCATTCAGTTTGTATTTCTCTAGAGAATCAGCCAGAGACCGGTAATCGTCCGAAGCAACAGGGTAGATGGAGGCAAAAACAACCGGCTTGACCTCCTTGAAGCCCGGCAGGGGGGCGGGGGCCGGGTGGTTATCCAAAGTAATGGTATCCCCGATTCGTGTGTCGCTGACGGTCTTGATCCCCGATATGATATAGCCGACCTCCCCGGCGGACAGGTCGCGTCTGGGTTCCCTGTGAAGGCGGAAAAGGCCGACCTCCTCCACCTTGTAGGTGGCCCGGTTATGCATGAGCCGTATCCTGTCGCCGGCCCGGACCCTCCCCGAAAAGACCCTGCAACTGACGATGGTCCCCCGGAACGGGTCATAATGGGCGTCAAAGATGAGGGCCTCGAGCGGCCCTTCTGCCAGGCCTGAGGGGGGAGGGATCCGGATCGTAATGGCCTCCAGCACATCCTCAATGCCGGTCCCTTCCTTGGCGGAACAGAGGATCGCCTGGTCAGAGTCGAGGCCCAGATCTATTTCGATCTGCTCCTTGACCCGGTCAATGTCCGCAGAAAGGAGGTCTATCTTATTGATAACCGGTATGATTTCCAGATCGTGCTCCATGGCCGCATACACGTTGGCCACGGTCTGGGCCTCCACACCCTGTGCCGCATCCACCAAGAGAAGCACGCCCTCGCAGGAGGCCAGGGCCCGGGAGACCTCATAGGAGAAATCGACGTGGCCCGGCGTATCGATCAGGTTCAGTTGAAAGGCGCGGCCCTCTCTGTCCACGTAGGGGAGGGTAACGGCCTGGCTCTTGATGGTAATTCCCCGTTCCCTCTCAATATCCATGTTGTCTAAGATCTGATCCCGGAAATCCCTTTCTTCAACC
>CAZACO010000562.1:0-3436 GCA_964483185.1 uncultured Desulfobacteraceae bacterium | reverse complement strand
TCCTGCCCGAAGGTCAAGAAATGTCCCTCTACCTTCGATCAGGAAAGCCGCTCCTCTCGTTGGAATCGCAGACGCCGCTTTATGAATTCGATCTCGTGGCCTTTTCTCTCTCCTTTGAAAATGACTACCCCAATGTCCTTCATATCCTGGAATTAGGCGGGATTCCCCTTTGTTCAGAGAAAAGATCAGGTCCGATGCCCCTTGTCATGGCAGGAGGGATCACCACCTTTCTGAATCCGGAACCCCTCTCTCCATTTGTGGATTTCTTCCTCTTAGGTGAGGCCGAGGCCAATTTAAATGAATTCATAGACCTTTTTTTAGGGTTCAGTAGTGACAGGGCCACAAAAGAAGAGGTCATTGCCAATTTGGCTGAGAATATGCCTGGGCTGTATGCCCCCCTTTTCTACCGGGCTGAATACCACAGGGATGGAACCCTTAAGGCCTTTCTCCCAAAAAGGAAGCAGGTCCCTGAAAAAGTCAGGGCGGCCTGCTCAGCCGAAGGGGGATTTGCTCAAAACAGGATGCCCGTATCGACCATTACCACACCAGACACGGAATTCAGCAATAAGATCCTTGTCGAATTAGGGAGGGGGTGCGGACATTCCTGCCGGTTTTGTGCGGCAGGCTACGTGTACCGCCCCCCCCGGTTCTATGAAAATTCACAGCTTTGCGAATCGATTCGTAAGGCAATGGAACGATCCGATCAGATAGGCCTGGTAAGCCCTGCCGTGTCCGACATACCGGGGATAGAGGCGCTAACGGAAATCATCATTAAGAGCGGGTGCGCCTTTTCTGTCTCGTCCTTAAGGGCAGAGACATTAACGCAAGGGCTGCTTGACAAACTGAAATCCACCGGACAGAAAACAATCGCCATCGCCCCGGAAGCCGGCTCTGAAAGGCTCAGGAGAACCATAAACAAGCACCTTACAAAAGATCAAATCATCGAAACCATCCGCATGATATCAAGGACCGGGGACTTCTCTGTCAGGCTCTACTTTCTCATCGGTCTCCCTACGGAAACGGATGATGACATGAGTGAAATGGTGAAACTCGTTAAGGGAATCAAGCACCAGATGGTCAAGGAGTCTGCTGCGAGAGGCAGAATAGGCCGCATCAAACTGAGCGTGAACTGCTTTGTTCCGAAGGCCTTTACCCCTTTTCAGTGGTTTCCCTTAGAGGATATGGGATCCCTCAAAAAAAAACAGAAATGGCTGAGAAAGGCCCTGGGCAAGGCAGGCGGGATTGCTGTAAACTCAGATATCCCGAAATGGGCCTATGTCCAGACGCTCCTTTCCATGGGGGATAGACGAGTGGGTTCTATCCTCCTGCTGGCCCATCAATTGGGGGGAGACTGGAGCCGGGCCCTGAAATTTTCTGATATCAACCCCGACTTTTTTGTGTACCGGCCAAAGGAGATGGATGAACTGCTCCCGTGGGACTTTATTGATAATGGCATTTTGAAAAAACATCTCATTCAAGAACATCATCTTGCTCTGAAGGGAGAGGAGTCGGATATCTGTCATGTGGGGGAGTGCTACCGCTGCGGTGTGTGTAGCAGGCCCGGCAAGAAGAATACTTGAGGCGAGACCTTTGAAAAATGATCAATTTTGCGAAGGTCTCGAGGTAAAACAATGCTCAGACAACTAGTGGTTGGACCCTATCAGGCGAATTGTTACATCCTGGGTTGTAAAGAAACAAAAGAAGGTCTTGTGATCGACCCCGGTGACGAGGTATTCCGTATCGTAAAGGAGATATCGCATGTGGGGCTCAAGATCCGTTATATCCTCATCACGCACGGACATATGGATCATGTGGGCGGCGCCCGGGAGTTAAGAGAGATAACCCAGGCCCCGGTATGGATCCACTCCCTCGATTCAAACGGCCTGGGGTCTAAGCCGGACGGGCACCTTGTCGATGCCCAGCAAATCCCTTTAGGCAGATTCAAGATATCCGTGATCCACACGCCGGGCCACTCTCCGGGCGGGGTCTGTTTTCATGCACCCGGCGTTGTTTTCACTGGGGATACCCTGTTCGCGGGTTCTGTGGGAAGGACCGACTTCCCGGGCGGCAACCATCATCAATTAGTACAGGCCGTTAATGAAAAAATCTTTCCGTTGGGGGACGATTTGAGGGTGTACCCGGGACACGGGCCGAAAACGACCATCGGCTGGGAAAGGATACACAACCCGTTTTTCCGACATTGAACCCGATCGCTGGCGGCAGCAGTTACCGTGAGGTCAAGAGCCGGTGTTCAACATGCCAAAAAAGGGATAGATTGAGGAGCTAAGCCATGCCGACACCTGCATCACAACGCGCGCTTGAAGGGATTCGAGATGTGTCCACGCTCGAATGGTATGTCATTCCGCTGCCAACCTTATCTGCATCGGCCTGCTGGGGTGGGTGTACTGAACGTATGACAAGCACAACTTGTTACAGGGGGCCCGGATCATTACATTCTTAAAAAACGGTTGAGGTCAATTCATGCCTACCGGAGCGTGTGGAATCAATTGTGATGTCTGCAAATTGCGTCTCCTCGGGCTTTGTTCCACCTGTGGCCCCGGAAGAACTAACGAAGCAGAAAAAAAACTTGATGCCCAGAAAAAAAGTTTCGGAGGAACCTGCACGATTCTGGCATGCGCCGTTATGAATCGTGTCGATTATTGCCTCAGGGATTGCCATGCCTTTCCATGTGAAAACTTCCATACAGGGCCCTACCCTTTCAGCAAAGGCTTTTTGGCCATGCAGGAAAGACGGCTGCAGGGAGGCCCGCCGCCACTGGACCATAATGACAGGTCGATCCGAGTGCCTCCGGAGTACTGGGAGGATTTGAGAGGAAGAGACAAACATGGCCTTCTTGAACTCACCCTTTTTCATCCTCACCCCTCAGGGGGGCTGGTTTTTCATTTTTTGAGAGAAGACATCCTTGTCGACATTAAAAATGGATGCCTGAAAAAATCAGTGGGTGATAAGTGGAGAAATGCGGATGATCCCCTGCTCGAATTGATCACATTGCTCTATCTCAATCATGTGAACTCATTTCATCCTTTAGGCAAGGATATTGTCGGCACCAAAGATCTCAAAGAAGCTCATTATTTTAAAGGACGGCATGAACTCAGGCTGGCCCCTCTTCTGGAGCGATATGGGCATGACGTTGATGGGTTTGAAACAGCGGCTCACTATTATGAGGGACAAGCCCTGGACATGGCCGATAAAGCCTACCGGTTCCTCCCCTTCCCAAGGGTTCCCCTTTACTACCTCCTCTGGAAAGGGGACAAGGAGTTCGATCCTAAGATTTCAGTGCTTTTCGACCGTTCCATTGAAGACTACCTCTCAGCTTCCGCCATCTGGGGGCTTGTGAACCTGGTCTCTTTTGCTCTTTTGAAGGGTCCCCGCAGAAAGATGGAAAAGAAATCATCTGTAAGTCACTAACACGGAT
>CAZACO010000561.1:0-3442 GCA_964483185.1 uncultured Desulfobacteraceae bacterium | reverse complement strand
TCATAGTCCCGCACATATATGGTGGTGGGATATTTCTTCTGTTTCTCTTCCAAAGCAGATGATATCAGGATGTTGGGAAGCCAAGTGGCATCCATATTGATGATACCGTAGCTTTGAAACTTATCTCTGGAGAACTTCTCTTTTTGCAGGGCGTCGCTTGCATCGTTATTGAGGTCTTTCTCGTCAGGGTCCACATAGAATATTACATTGATCTTTCGTTTCAGCTCTTTGCTGCTCCAAGGGCTTCCGTCCAGTCTGCCACCGAGATCACCCTTCAGATCAACCTGTTTGGGAACCTGTCCCATCTCCAATTCGGCCCAGGCAGGTTGGGTCACTAAACAGACTGCGCACAGCATCAACACCAGATACCTCATTCTTGACCTCCATGATTTTTGGTTTGAAATTGGGGATCCTGGCCCCAGGGTCAGATCCGGGACGAATGCCTCCGCTTGAAAGGATGGACTGGGGGTCCAGTGCTCCATCACTCCATGAGCCATTCAAATTCCAGTAGAAGACATCCCTTCTGGGGCAACCAAAGCCGAGTCCAAGGTTAGACTCTATAAGGATAGATGAGGGTGGGCTGAGTGTCAATGACATATTGGTCCCGCAAGAACAGGGGCCCATCGGGGTTTTCAGTTACAAAAATCGCCCGAATTCGAGTGATTTCTTATTGATGCTGACATTGGTATGCTGCTGGATCATTTCATGGACCGTCTCATGAAAGGGAAGGTAAACAAGGGAAGCGCTCTTTATGGAGAGGCGTATGTCCGGGAGGAGGGGCATGATTTTTTTCTTATTAACGGCCGACCCTGCGAGGGTGACCTTTATCCCCTGTATCCCCTCGCTGAGGGGCAACGTTACCGGATAGAGATTTTTGCTGGGAAGTCTCCCGCCGGCATCCGGCACTTCCTGGACAACGGTCATCCGTCTTGAAAGAAGGAGAAATCGTTTGGGCCGGATCTTGAAGGCCGGGCACCAGAAGCACATCTCCTGGTTTTCCCACGCCTTCTGGATGACTTTTGGCTGGTTGGTAGCCCGGATGAAGTCGGCATAAGAAGTGATGTGGATGCCTTTGGTCTGGACAGACATCTTCCAGAAAGGAAGATAGGAGGCCTCTGATTGATCCCCGGGCACCACCGCGAGGTCTACCTGAGCGAATCCCCCTTTTTTGGCCTCCCATGCGGTCTCACAATTGCCGCAGGTCAGGACCACGCTGTCCTTTTCTCCTTCCAGGTTCCAGCCACACCGGGGGCAGAGGGTGGCCAAGAAGGTCAGTTTCCATCGTGGACGGTTGTCCGTGATGGAAGAAAATATGTCTCCCTCTTTCGGCAATCTGGCGATCGGTCTGTTCGTTATGGCATCAAACAGGGTCTTTTGTTCCACATAGATGGGGAAATAGATGAGATTCACGGCCTCACCGATAGAGGCCCGGTGGAAGATTTCTCCGGTATCCGACGCTGATGAACGCTTTTCTGCCCGGGCCAGCAGGTCCCGTGTCTTGAGGAAGCATTTCAGAAAAGACCCGGCCGTATCCATCTTTGCAAACCGCATCTTCATGGCCTGGGGCCTCAACCCCAAGGAGATGGGAAATCGTTTGAATGGGACGCCTAAATGGGTGATATCCACGATCCGGTAGCGGACCGAACGGATGTCACAGGAAAAGACGCTCCCCTTGAAGCGGAGATAGGGGGCGTAGATAATGTCCCTGCTGCCGGCCTTGTGGGGAAGAATAAAACGGAAGCAGTCGTCGGAAAAAAGAAAGCTGTTCACCTCGCAGTAGGGACACCGAAGCAGGTGGTCGGTCTCGTCCAGTTCAACGGGCGCCCCGCACTGGGGGCATTCCTGTTCTACTCTAAACCCCATGATTCAGCTAACCCGGATAAACCGGAAAAGTGCCTAAAATGTATCAAAAAGTCCGGCAGAGGGAATTCCTTCAAAAAGGAATATATTTCCTTAGCGCCTCTTTGACGGCGCAGAGGATTTTAAATGGCACCTGCCTTGGGAGTGAACCCAAAGGAATGATAAATAAGCGTTTCATCGGCGCCTTTTCAGAGGACATTTTGTAAAGGAATTAGCCATAGGCAACGCCTATCCTCCTGATATTCCTTTCTGAAGGAACCCCCTCTGCCTTCCGTTTCATATATTAGAGAGACCGGGATCCCGTATTTATTGAGATGTTACCCAAAAATGAGCTAAAATGCCTAAAGTTTTGGAAAAAGATCAGACCGTCAGCTCTTTCCTAACCAATGATTTTCAATATTCAATAGTCAATATTCAATTCAAAGCCTTTCCCCGCACTGGTTGCAAAACGCAGAACCCGGCAGGTTTTCGGCCCTGCAGTGAGGGCAGGTGGCGGCAACGGGTTTTTCATCGACCGGATGGCCGCACTTAGGACAGAACCGGGCGTTGGCTGGAAGGTTTTTCCCGCACTTGACGCACTGATCGATGACCCATTGCTGGTGCCCGCAAAAGGGGCAGAATTTGGCATCCTTTGAAACCGGCTGCCGGCAGTCCGGGCAAAGGGTCTGCGGCGGCGGGCCCCCTCCCTGAGGCCTCAAGGCATCGGCAAACATGGCCGGCATCATGAACCCCATCCCCATGCCGATGCCGGCCCCTGCCTCACCCTGGTTCTCTGCCGCCTTCTCCATGGCCATGGCCGCCTTCAGTTTGACCAGCCGGTCCAGATCCTGGATGATGTTCAGCCTTCCCCTGTCGTCGATGGCCTCCTGCACCTCGGGGGGCGGGGTGATCGAACTGATGTACAGGTGGGTCAGTCCCAGCCCGAAGTGGCTCAAGTCATTCTTCAAACGCTCCTGAAGACCTGTAGAGATCTCGTCGTATCGGCCCGGCAGATTGAAAATACTGTCCAGGTGCTCCCCTAAGTGATCGTTAAAGCGGGACACGATGACCCGTTTCAGGTATTCTTCGATCTCCCCGGTGGTGAACTTCCCCATGGTGCCCACCAGGGTGTTGATGAACAGAAGGGGTTGAATGACCCGGATATTGAACACGCCGTGTGCCCTGAGACGGATGAGGCCCAGTTCCGAATCCTTGAATGCTACGGGGTCCCGGGTCCCCCATTTGAGGTTCGGGAAGACCTTCATGTTGATGATATAGGCCTCTGCGCGGAGGGGGCTGGTCATGGCCCACGGGATAGCCAGGAGCTTGGTGATGATCGGGATATTCCCGGTTTTCAGGGTGTGACGGCCCGGGCCGAAGGCGTCGCATGCCTTTCCCTTGTAAAAGAGGACGCCTGCCTGGCTCTCGCGGACAATGAACTGCGCCCCGAACTTGATCTCGCCGGACCCCTGTTCCGGGATCCTGTGGAGCAGTTCCCTGCCGGTCTCGTCAAACCATTCGATGACTTCCAGAAAGACGACGTTATCGGTGCCCATTCATTTCCTCCTTATCCTGCTGGCTGAAGCCGCCACATTTTTTCAAC
>CAZACO010000560.1:0-3447 GCA_964483185.1 uncultured Desulfobacteraceae bacterium | reverse complement strand
ATGGATCTAAAAGGACTGGCGTGTCCCATGCCTGTGGTGAAAGTCAGCAAGGGGATCAAAGAGGTTGAGGTGGGTCAGGTTATTGAGGCGGAAACCACGGATCCCGGTTCATTGGCGGATTTTCCTGCCTGGGCCAGGACCAGCGGGAACGAGATTGTAAAAACGGATCAGAGCGGAGATGTCATCAAATTTTACATCAAGAGAAAGGTATAATAGATGACGGAATTCCCCTCTTAACGGGGAGTGATCCCACTCGATCTCTTCTGGAAAATGAAGTCCTTTGGGCCTCCGGCCCGCAAAGTTGGGAGGCCGGGCCAGGATTCTTTAATTATAAGGGGGTACCAGTGGAAACCGTTTATTATATCATATTAATACCGATGGTGTATGTTGCCTTTGCGGTTTTCTTTGTGGGCACCGGGATAAGGCTCGTGCAGATGTTTCGAGAACCCAGACACCCCGCTACGCTGCAGATTTTTCCCGAGAAACAGCCCAAATGGCTTTGGGCCCTTCACGATACGTTCCTATTACCCACAGTTCGTAGGCACAATCCTGTCTTGTGGGTCTTTCTCATGTTTTTTCATGTGTCATTCCTGTTGCTTATCATAGGACATCTGGAGCTTATTGACGAATTCGCCATCTTTCAGGTCATAGGACATGAAGTGTTTCTCGGAAGCGGTTTTATCGGGCTTATCCTATCGATTGCCCTCCTCTTCTTCCTGATAAGACGATTTGTATCTCCAAACAGAGAGCTGTCGGTCCCCGAAGACTACTACCTGCTCATACTCCTCTTTCTCACCGTCCTTTTCGGGAGCGAGATGGATTGGGCGAGGAGGTGGTACGAATACGGTGAACTATCGGTCGATGATTACCGGGAATACCTTTCAAGTCTCCTCTATCTGAGGCCGGAATTGCCGTCCGGTATAACATCATCGGGACATTCCTTTATGCTGGTCCTGCACGTTTTTTTTGCAAATCTTTTTCTCATGTTTTTTCCGTTCAGCAAGATCATGCATTCCTTTTTTTCTCTGCCGATGAATAAATTGAGAAGGGGTTGATTATGGATCAGAAAACACGTGAGGAGTTACTGAGGCTTTTTCAGGGCAAATTGAATGAGGCCATGAGACTTTACCTGGAAACGTGCTCCAGGTGCGGTGTCTGCACCCAGGCCTGTCACGTTCATGAATCCATGGGCCACGTTAAATATATCGCCGCCTACCGTGCGGAAATCGTGCGAAGGATATACAAAAAATATTTTAAGGGTCAGGGTAAAATATGGCCGACCTTGGGGGAGGCCAAAGCGTTGACCGAGGCGGCCCTCGAGGAGCTTTATGAGGCGGCGTATTCCTGCACCGGCTGCAGACGCTGTGTGGTTTATTGTCCATTCGGCATTGATACCCAGATGCTCATGTCTATCGCGAAGATCCTGCTCGTTGGGGCCAACGCGGAGCCTGAAACTCTCTCCATGCTGGCCGATATGTCCATTGAGAAGGGGAAATCCCTTGATCTGTTTAAGGAAAATTTTCTAAAGGGGATAAAGAAACTCGAATCGGAGGTAGTCAAGAAGTGGAGACTGGAGGCGGGCGAGACCGTTATTCCCATCGATGTGGCGGATGCCGACGTCCTTTATGTGGCCCTGGCAGGGGCCCACTCCATCGTCCCCGCTGCCGCGGTGTTTGATGCGGCAGGAGAGAACTGGACCCTGAGTTTCTTTGAGGCCGTAAATTTCGGCGCCTTTGTGGGGGACCCGACCAAGACAAAACTGATCCTGGATCGCATTGTCAACGAGGCCAAACGGCTGAGGGTAAAAGAGGTCTGTATCTGTGAGTGCGGCACGGCGTTCCGTGTGATGAAACAACTGTCGGGCAAGCAGCCTTTCAAGGTCTCTTCCATTACCGAAGTCCACGCCCGCTACATTCGAGAGGGGCGGATCAAACTGGACAAGTCGAAATTCAAAGACCCGGTGACTTACCACGATCCCTGTCAGATAGCCAGAAATGCGGGCGTCATCGATGAACCCCGCTATATCCTGAGGCACCTGACGGACGATTTCCGGGAAATGGCCCCCGATGTGAGATACAACTGGTGTTGCGGTGGGGGAGGAGGGTTGGTGGCACTGGGGGAGGAGACCCTGGATTTCAGGATGAAGTCATCCAAGGTCAAAGCGGACCAGATCAAAGAAACCGGCGCAAAGATCCTCTCAACGGCCTGTGAGAACTGCCATACGCAGCTTAGTGATCTGAATAATCACTATAAGATGGGCGTGGAGGTTCGGTTTTTGAGTTCTATGGTTGCAGATACGCTTGTGCAGTAGAACCATATCCCGATTGAATATACTCGCCCGCGTAAAGGGCCGGCCCCTATCGGATGCCGGGGATCAAATTGAGGGGTCCATAGACCTTTTGCGCTTCCATTAAAGGGGGATAATTATGGACAAAAGAATGACCAGGTTCAAACATTGCGATTCACGGTTTTATCCCTACCTGGAAAAGGTGTTAGAGCGACTGCCGGGAGAGGTCAAAGAAGAGGTTTTAAACAACGAGGCCCTCCAAATTGTGTCTCATGAGGATTTCCACGAAATGTGTATATTGGGCTATGAGTTTGATCATCCGGTCAAAAAACTGGTGTACCTGAATACAAGGGTGCTTACGGGGCCTGAGCACGGGATGATCTGTATCGTAGCCCATGCAATAGCATATTCCATTGTAGGTGAAAAGGCGCGTGACCAACAGGAGAAAGAAGCGCAGGAGCTTCTGTTGGATTGGGGGTTTGAGCAGGAGCTTGAGGCCCTCAGGTACTGCCGGGCTGTCTTTGAATCGGCGGACTACAAAAGGGGGTATGAGTGGGCGATAAAG
This sequence comes from uncultured Desulfobacteraceae bacterium, assembly GCA_964483185.1. Lineage (GTDB taxonomy): Bacteria > Desulfobacterota > DSM-4660 > Desulfatiglandales > Desulfatiglandaceae > CAZACO01. The sequence continues at coordinate 595 of CAZACO010000560.1, read as the reverse complement.
CAGAATGAGGACTATCTTTTGCAACATTTCGGACTTTATTTTGATGAGTGGAATGAGGAGGGCCTTGGGCGGATGTCACGAACAGAATTTGATCGGCTTTACGATGAGGCCGATCTCCCTTCAAGCCTTATTCATATGCCCCAAATCGAAAAGCAAAGGGATGTGACGGTTGGAAGGGAAAAGGTTTCCGATGTGTTTTCATCGGAAGGAGCTGTTTTATCCGGGATCATGGCGGCCGTAAAGGAAATAAAATCTAAAGATTTGATGCATTCGTAAAAAGTCAAAAACACGGAGTCTGTTCCTAATAATTTCACTGGATTCCCGCGTTCGCGGGAATGACGAAAACAGGTGATTTTTGACTTTTTGCGAATGCATCAAATAGTATAATTTCAGGTAGCTGTTGCGAGATAAAGTATTGACGGGATATATCCGGCGAAATCGGTTTCATCGGATTGAGAGATTTAAGAAAGGGGAAAGAATATGAAGACCGCGATGATGATAGCAATGGCAATGGTGATAGCGATGGGGGCGCTGTATGGCGAGGCCGCAGAGCAACCGCCGCCGATACCGTCAGAGGAGCAGCCGGAGGTATTGA
>CAZACO010000559.1:0-3453 GCA_964483185.1 uncultured Desulfobacteraceae bacterium | reverse complement strand
GGAAGCGGCCAGATTTTCCTCAAAGGCAAGACCAGGTTGATGGATTTTATTGCCTTAGCCCATGGGTATACGGTCAGGGGGGATATCAGACGTCTGAAGCTGATACGGAAAGGAAAAACCTATGTCATCAATCTTTTTGATATCATCGAGCAAGGGAATGAAAACCTAAATGTCATCATCAATGCCGGTGACACGGTGGACATACCGGAACTGCCGGAAGTCGGCGAAAAGGTGTTTGTGATGGGGGAGGTAGAAGACCAGGGGGTTTACGATCTCAAAGACGCCGAGGATCTCCTTTCCGCCATTGCCCTTGCAGGCAAGTTCACCGATGTGGCCAAGGAGGAAAACACGCTCATTGTCAGGGCAACAGAACCCGGTAAAAAACCGCTGGTCATGATGGCAGACGTGGATGCCCTTTTGAGAAGAGGCGACCTGTCCCAGAATATCCCGCTCAGAAACGGCGATCTGGTCTATGTCCCGAAAATGGTGATCGGAGATATCAACAAATGGATTAAAAACCTTGACCCGTTGCTCAATTTCTTATTCTGGCCTGACAGATATAAATCCACATACTACCTCAAGAATTATTTTGCACCGGGAGAAAGATCGGATATCGTTCTGTCCCGCTAACAGGAACCCTTCCCAATACAAAAGATAAAGCCTTGGCCCAATACGACATAAATCTCCGTGACTACCTGAGAATCCTGAAGAAACGGAAGTTTACCGTTATTTTTATAGCCGCCATAATGGGTGTATTCAGCACGGTTTTTGCCGCCATGAATGCCCCTATCCCCCTGTATACCTCGGTCTGCAACATAAAATTTGAAAAGGAAACCACTGTGGAAGGCCTCTATGCCAAGACGATGTCCTGGTCTCAGGGAGACGACATGGAGACCCAGCTTTCGGTGCTGAAAAGCTACCCGGTTTTGAAAAGAGTGGCCGAGGAATTAGGGATGATTGCGGACAACACGCCAACGAAAGGTAACCAGTTGAGCCCCCATGTGGCCGCGGTGGTCGATGCGCTTCGGTCAAAGATAGAGGTTTCGAGAGAAGGATTTGCCAATATCATAGCGATACAGGTGACGGATGGAGATCCGGCATTTGCCCAAAAACTGGCAAATACCGTGGCATTGGCCTATATGGAGGTCCATAAGGAGGAAAAGAGCAAACGAACCACCGACGCGGTGAAATATATTTCCGAAGAGCTGAAAAAAGTGAGGCAACAACTGCGGGAAGCCGAAAATGACTTCAACGCCTTTACCCAGAAACACCAGTTGGTTTCCATTGATCTTCAGAGTGAGAATCTGTTGGTGGTATCCAAGGAGACGAAGGCGACATTACAGAAGGTAGACGAGTCAAAAGAACAATTGGATATCCTGCTGACCAAGATAGATCAGTTTCTGAAAGATCCAACCGGTCCGGGCGATACCCTCTATTCTGATTATGCCGGTAAGCAATATGAGATGAGTAATGAGGCGCTCATAGGGCTCCTGGTACAGCGGGATTCATTGCTGAAGGATTATACCGGAAAACACCCGGAAGTCATAGCTATACAGCGCAAAATAGTTGAAACTGTCAGCAAAATGAGAATTGTGGTCTTGGTAGAGATCAAGAATATTGATAAGAAACGGGCTTCATTGGAAGCGCGGCTCCAAGAGGGCGACCGGAAGACCCATAATTTGATGGAAAGAAAGCTTGAGTACAACCGGTTGAAAAGAAAGGTTGATTCTTTCAATGATATGATGGTCCTTCTTGAAAAAAAGAACCAGGAAGCCATGATCAGAAAGGCTGAAAAACCTGACGAGGTTACCATTGTCAGACCCGCCCTCTTCCCCAGGTTCGCTATTAATCCGCCAAAAACAGCATCCAAGGGGGCGATGGGTCTGGTCATCGGTCTGGTCATCGGTCTGGTCGTCGCCTTTGTCGTGGAGACCTTTGACACGTCGCTCGCGGCCATTGATGATGTGGAACAGGCCCTCGGGTCCCAGGTCCTGGGAATCATTCCTCACGGGGATTTTGTAAGCATCCATGAAAGGCCGAAGGGCGGGATACAAAAGGATGGAGATCGTTCCCATTTCAAACAAGAGGGGTACCTTGTTTCTCATTTTTTACCCGAAACAATGATTGCAGAGAGTTTCAGGGCACTCCGGACGAATATCAACTTCAGCGACATGGAAAAAAAGATAAAGACCATCGGGATTACGGCCACATCCCCTTCAGAAGGAAAGTCAATGGTGTGTACCAATCTGGCCATAACCATGGCTCAGGCGGGTACGAAAACCCTCCTCGTGGAGTGCGATCTGAGAAAACCGATGATATATAGAGCGTTTGGGGTTGATCGTAATCCCGGATTGACAGATGTCCTGCTCGGGAACTATTCCGTTGGCGAAGTGACGAAAACGATTACCGATATTATGGTAGGGGAAATGAGCATGGATGAGGTGGTGGCCACGGCCGGGCTGGACAACCTCAATTTGTTGACATGCGGCACGATACCCCCTAATCCTTCAGAACTGATCGATTCAAAACGGTTGGCGGAGCTCATTGATGAAGTCAAGAGGGAGTATGACATTGTTTTGTTCGATACTCCCCCGATCCTGTCCACAACCGATCCGATGATCTTAAGTACGAAAGTGGACGCCGTGCTCCTGGTTTATCGTGTCGGCGCTGTGTCGAGAAACCTCCTTCAACGATCTGCGACGCAATTAGCACAGGTCAAGGCGACCCTCCTCGGGGTCGTCTTAAATGACATTAAGAGCGATGTAAGCCCTGACTTTCATGGGTATAAGTATTACAAGTCCTACTATTCCTATAAAGACGGAAAGGAACATAAAGACAAAAAGGGCTTAAAGAAGTTCTTGAATGTTTTTGACGAGACACGAAAAAAGATCGCTTCCAGTTTTGGCGAGACACGGGAAAAGATCACTTCCAGACGGGAGGAGCCGTCGGTTCGTCCCAAGCAGAAAACCGAAAAGGGCGGCACCTCAAGAAACCGGGGTGCATTGAGGCTCTGGGTATCTCTGTTTGCCATAGGCTCTCTTATGGCCGGTGTCGTGTTGCAAAATGGCGCCCTGCAGATAGGAAAAGATCTTTTTGCAAAACAGCCCGTGATGAAAGATCCGAGGCCGGCCTTCTCCCAAGAAAAGGTGTTTCAGCCGATTAAAATGGCCATATCAACGCCCCTACCTCCCAAAGAGCTCCCAGAAACGATAGCTCCTCCCGATACAACAACACCCACAAGATATCCTTATTCTCTTTACATCGGATCTTTCAGGACACTGGGGCAGGCAAAAAAGGAGATAGACCTGGTTAAAAAAGATGGGCTCAGTGCTTATTGGAACCATGTTGATCTGGGCAAAAAGGGCAAGTGGTACAGGATATTCGTGGAATTTAACATATGTAGATAGCAAAAATGATAAAATTTTGATATAATAATAAATATAGAAAAGCTTA
>CAZACO010000558.1:1321-3456 GCA_964483185.1 uncultured Desulfobacteraceae bacterium | reverse complement strand
CTTCCAGGATCGGTTTTTCGCTCATACCTTGACCCATCTCTGAAACTGGTGATATTTCCGTTCGCCGTACACCATGATCCCTTCACTTCGAAACACCACAAACCCAACCAGTATCAGGGAGTAGAACACGATGCGCAACGTTCCGAACTCCCGCAGCAATTCGGAGATAGGGACCAGAATGATACAGCCCAACACCGGCCCCACCAGCGTGCCTGCACCGCCGATCACCGTGGCCGCAATCGGCAGGATGGAAAAATCGAGGGCAAAGAGCGAGATGCCGGCCCACATATAGATGTGGACGAGGCAGGCCCCGCTCAGGCACCCCAGGGCCGAGGCGATAAATACGGCAATGGCCTTGTAAAAGGAGATGTTCATCCCAGAGGCCCGGACCGCCTGGTCATTGTCCATCACGGCACGAAAGACCAGGCCGATGTCCAGGTTGACCAGACGTCTGATCCCGAAAAGGAGCAGAAGGACCACGGCAATCACCGCATACTGCTCTACCCACCGGTTGGCAAAACTATCGACCCCGATAATCCCGTCCGTACCTCCCAGGATATCCAATGCCTCGATGATCCTGGCCAGGACCAGCGGGTACATGAGGGTGACAATCGCAAAATAAACGCCTCGCAAGGGGAGGCAGGGGAGGAGAAGGGCCGTGCAGATAACCGCACCTAAGAGGGTGGCAACGGGCACGGTCACAAATGGGGGAAGGCCCAGAGACGTATTCAGGATCGCCGCGATATACCCGCCGGTACCCACAAAGAAGGCCCCCCCTAAACAGACCAGTCCCAAGTAGTGTGCCAGAAAATCAAAACTGATGGCCAGGAGGGCGTAGATGCAGACGATGGTGATGACCCGCTGCCAGTACATGCCGGGCATCACAACGGGGAGGATGAGCATGCCCACAATCAGCACCAGCCTCGGAATTGTCAGATAGCCCAGTTCACGCCAGGACATGAGGGCGTACAGTCCGTCTGAACGGACCTTGATGCCCCGGTCCAGCCTCTCCCTACGGCTCTGCTCACTGTTTGCCATTTTGCCTCGCTTCAAATGTACCTCACACGGAGACACAGAGGCACAAAGATTTGTTTGGCGCCCGGACGAAAATCACACCGAGGCTTGATTCAGTCACAATTCTGGATGGTGGATGTTTACGTTTCATGTACCAGATTTCGGATTTCAACTTTAGGCACTTTAGCTCACTTTAGTCACTTTAGGCACTTTAGCTCACTTTAGTCACTTTAGCTCACTTTAGGCACTTATTTCAGACCCTTTCTTCCAGTTCTTTCTGCATGCCAAACAACCCGGAGGGTTTCAGGATGAGCGTAAAGATGATGGCCAAAAGGGCAATGACCATCTGATAGTGGCTTCCTAAATATACCACCGTGAGGATCTGGGCAAACCCGATGAGAAAGGCGGCCAGCACGGCCCCCATCCAGCTTCCCAGTCCCCCCACAATACAGACGGCAATGGCCAGGATAAGCACGTTATATCCCGACTCTACCACGATGTTACCTAAGGGGAGCAGGAGGACCCCTGCGAGGCCCGCCAGCATGGCGCCGATGGCCATAGCCACCACGGCCATCAGGTCGGAGTCGATGCCCAACATGAGCGCGGCACGTTCATCCTGGGCCATGCCGCGAAGGGCCAGGCCGATCCGGGTATAATGCGTAAACAGCCAGAGGGCGGCGACAATCAATATGCCGATGCCCACCACCAAGATCCGCTGGAAATCGACAGGGATCCCGCCGATGGAGATGCTTCCTTCCACAAAAACAGGGAGGGTATAGCTCATCCCCTTGAAACCGCCCCATCTCAGCCCCTCCAAAATGGCCAGGCCGATGGCGTATGAGGCGATAATCTCCGAAATGGCCATCCCCCTGACCCGGATCAGCACGAACTGATACAGCGCTGCACCTAAAGCACCGATGGCAACCATGGTCACCAGGATACTGATGGCGTAATGGAGCCCCAGGGTTCTCAGAAAGGTCCAGGTAATAAAACCGCTCAGCACATAAATCGCCCCATGGGCGAAATTGGGGACCCGGCTGATCCCGTAAACCAGCGCAAAGCCTAAGGCCATGAGGGCCAGGGCGATACTGTTGATGGTCCCGTAGACCAGAATATCCATG
>CAZACO010000558.1:0-1221 GCA_964483185.1 uncultured Desulfobacteraceae bacterium | reverse complement strand
ACCCGTTTGCCGTCCTGCCACTGGAAGATGCTCCCCACGGCCCCTTCCTTGGGATCAAAGCTTGAGATGATCTGATGTCCTTTGGGGGTAAATCGGATGCGACCGTAGGGACTCACCATGTCGGTCTGCTCAAGGGCGGTCACCACGGCGTCTGAGTTGATAGTCCCTGCCTTTTCAATGGCATTCTTCAGGACATAGACCGCTGTATAGCTGCTGGAGCAGCCCAGACCCTCGGGCTCGATGTCCCATCTCTTTTTGTAGGCATTGTAGAACTTCATGGTCCAGGGGGTGGCGTCACTCGGTGCATTTCCCGCATTGACCACGTTGGCCAGGCAGTACTGTCCCTTTCCTTTGGTGGCCTCCCAGAAACCGGGTTGTTCGGCAGAGCAGAGGGTGGAACCAAAGGGGAGTGCCGGTATCTTCATGTCATACCACTGTTTGAGCAGGATGGAACTCTCCGGCATATCCATCCAGAGGCTCAATACCTGGGAACCGGTTTTCTTGGCCTTGATCAGACCCATGGAAAAATCAGTTGTTCCGGTGGGATAAATCTCCATGCCCGTAACGATCCACCCCTTTTTCTCGGCCACCTTGCCCAGGATCTTCCCCGCGGCCCGGGCGTGGGCAACGTCCTGCACCATGATAAAGAGCTTATCCAGTCCAAATTTTGCCTTGATCTCCATCAGGCAGGTCAGGATCTCCTTCACCAGCCATTTGGCCTCCCCATGTATCCGAAAACAGTATTTCAATTTATCGTACTGCTTTTCCACGAGCACATGATACTTGGGCGTCAGAACGCCCGTGCTCAGGATGGAGACCTTCTTGTATTTCGCCAGGAGGGACATGGCTGCCAGGGCGGCCTCCGAACGTACCGGGCCCCCCAAGATGAAATCGGCCCCTTTTTCCAGAATGAGCTTTTCAACGGCCAGGAGGGCCTCACTCACAGGGACACCCGGTTCCAGATCCCTGGTGTCCATGACCTCGACCGCGAAAGGGCGCATGGTGCCGCCCACATTGACGCCACCCGTCGCGTTGATCTCCTCAACCGCCAACCGGATCGCCCTTTCAGCATCCCATCCGTAAAGGTAGGCCGTAGAAAGGGGGCAGCCCAGGGTTATCGGCTTCTCAGCCAGGGCACTCGTCCCGGGCAGAACAAAGAGAACCGCCGCCAACAGGACCACCAAGATTCCAAAACCTTTGACTTTCATGTCTTTCCCTCCT
>CAZACO010000557.1:0-3467 GCA_964483185.1 uncultured Desulfobacteraceae bacterium | reverse complement strand
TCTATTTCCAGCTTCCCCTCATATACGCCGTAATGGCCTTCACACAATATATCGGCATCCAGCGAGAGGAGGAGATCTAACGAGTTGAGATAATCTTCCCGGTTGGAGAGAAGGCTCGGGTCTAACGGGCCATGGACGTCCTGGGCAAATAAGACCCTTAGCCCCTCTGATCGGGTCAGATAAACCACTGAACCCGGGGAATGACCCGGGGTATGAATCGCCTCTATCGACCTCCCGCCCAATATGATCTCTTCCCTTGGAAGCGTCAATTTCCGGTCGATCTGTAAAGGCGCCATCTTTGTCCCATACCATGATGAGGCGGTCACCGTATCATCCCCTTCCTCCAAATACACGGCATCCAATTGGTGGGCGACCAACAGGCATCGGGTCTCCTCCTTTAAGCCCCGGGCCCCTCCTGTATGGTCGAAATGGCAATGGGTAATCAGGAGGTATTCGATATCCTTCGGGTCGACCCCGCTTGTCCGGATATGTTGTATCACCTGTTTATTGGAACGGCCGCATCCGGCATCCACAAGGGCTGCATGACCCTCGAAATGGATCAAATAGATTGCCGCGTCCCCAGGGGAAGAGAGGTCGCCACCCCCTACCTGAAATATCTCGTCTGTAATTTTCATGGATTGATACCCCCTAACCCGGATACACCGTGAAAATGCCTAAAGTGCTCTAAAATGCCTAAAGTGCCTAAAGTTATGGTGAGGACCAATGCCTATAGCAGGGTTTCTTTCTTTTGTTGACCTTGTCATCCAATGGCTTGTCGATACATTCTTGACAGGCGGCTTTTCTTTTGTCAACAATATATGGTACCTGTTTACAGGTTAAGTGAATTCTCAAGACTCCGGATACGAGAAGGGCAGAGGTATCTGGATTTTTTGATGAAATATCAGATTAACGATTCCCGGTTGGATTATATTTTCAAAATCCACCGTACAAGGCAGACTCTAATGGAGGTTCTGGCGATTGGAAAATATGGGAGAGAAAAAAGGCACCGGAGATTCGAACGACAACTCGGTTTACCCTTCTGATGGTTCGATCTTAAAGGATCTTCACGCCCTTTCGGAGAAAGCGGTTCTGGACAGGATCCTGGAACACCCGGCCCCACGGCAACTGATTCAACGTCTGCCGAGCGAGGATTTTTTCTGGCTGGTAAAAAAGATGGGAGAAGAGGATTCCCTCCAGTTATTGAGACTCGCCTCTATCGAGCAGTGGCAGTATCTCTTGGATCTGGAATTGTGGCAGAAGGACCGTATCGATATGGAAGAGGCCTCTTCGTGGCTCCGTCAGCTGCAGTTGGCCGATCCAGGGCGGCTGACCGGGTGGTTGTTCACGGATGGCCAGGCCCTCGCCTATTATTATCTATTCAGAAATATTCAGGTAGAGCTCAGGGACCCGGATGAGACCTATGACTTTGAGGAGGGATTCGTCACCCTTGATGGGATCTTCTATATCAAGGTCGATGACCCGGACCGGAGGGAGACCATCGAGGGGATCCTCCGAACTATGGCTGATGCGGATTTTCTCAGGTACCAGGCCTTCCTTTCAGACCTGGCTGGCGTCCTCCCGGCGGAATTGGAGGAGCAGATGTACCGGCTGAAAAACGTCCGTCTGGCCGAACGGGGGTTCCTCCCTCCTGAAGAAGCCCTGCTGGTGTATGCCCCTCTGGAGCCGGATGCCCTGGAGGCGGATGCAGACACAGACCGGATCCATGGCGGCATAGATGAGGATGTCCTCGATATGGCCCCCTATGCGCCCCTCTCCCATGTGGAAGGCCATAATCTGTTGACGAAATCCCTCTCCAGGGACCCCGATCCCCGCTTCCTGGACAGGGTTCGCCTGGAGTTTGCCGGACTCTGCAACCAGATCCTCTCTGCAGACGGGCTCACGATCAATGACATGGACGTCCTCAAGAAGACCTGCAGGAAGTCTGCGGGGTACCTGAACCTGATCCTCGAGAAGATGTGCGGTGAGGATATCGGGGCCGCAGAAGCGCTTCTTAAAAAGAACTCCCTGATATCTCTGTTCAGGGCGGGATTCGGGCTGGCCCAAAAACTGAAGTGGGAGGCAGAACGGTGGCTCAAAAAGAGCTGGTTTGAGCATAGGGGACTGGGCTTTGACTTTTGGGGCGATGGCTGGGGATATACCCTTGCGGGTCTGGTGGCAAAGCGGCCTCTCTATTATCACGGCCCGGAAGAGGAAGGGGAATACCGGGACTTCGAACACCTTTCGGAGCTGACAACGGTCAGCACCGTCCTCCATCGCGTGATGGTTCTCGACACATTATTGGCGGGCTTGACACGCACGCATCCCCTTGATCAGAAGGACGCCCAACACCCTGACCTCACATTCCATCCCCTTCTCTTTACCCTGTGGGCCCGGCAGATTCTGGATCTGGCGCCCTCTTTCGAAGACATTTCCCTGAATCAGGCCAAACGGTTCTTTCACCATCTCAGGTCAGGAGATGACGATCCGCCCTATCAGATGCTCGGCTTTGAAGAACTTTTTGTAAAGGACTTCATGGCCGCCGCCTTCGGGTTTGATCCCGCGGCCTCGGCCACCCTCAAAGACACGCTCTCATTGATCTGGCAGGCATTCTGCCGGGAGGTTGAGCGGGTACCTGTCGATGCCCTGGACCGGCGGTTCAGCAAATATATCCTGATTAGGCCCTCTCCAGGATCTCCTTCTCGGTGAAGCAACCGGTACAGGCCTTTCCCCACATGGAGAAGGTCTTTTCCGTCCGATAGGGCCTGATGTGATCATATCCGTCCCCGATGAATCTATTTAAGGCAGAGACAGGCAAAGAGACGTTCCCGACGGGAACCTTTTCACTATCGCCTTTTCCGGAAATCAGATCCTCGATTTTCATACAAAAACCTCCCTTGTCATGAAGTGTCTAACGCGGCATAGCCGCAACCAAAAATGTCTCACACAAAGACACAAAGCACACAAAGGATTTTTATTATAACGAACCGAAAAACGTCCTTTTCTTTGTGTTCTTCGCGGCTTCGTGTGATTAAATGAGACGGATCATACAGAGCTACAAATACATTTTCTTGTTTTTTGTGACAGAAAACTTGGAAATAAAGTACTAAAGTGAGCTAAAGTGCCTGAAATGCCTAAAGTTACAAATTCCTAACCCGGACAATCTGAAACCAAACACGTCTCGCGCCAAGAAGCAAAGGTTGTTGAGACAATTTATCTCATTGTTTTTCTTTGCGAGCTTTGCGGCTTTGCGCGAGTAAGAAGTTGAACGCCCATCCATCCCTTCCCACAGGCCACTAACCCGCTCCATGCCCGCTGCTCCGTGTTCACTTTAGGCATCCCGCCTTGCGGGACTCACTTTAGGCACTTTTTTCCGTCATGTCCTGACTTCCTGCAGCATGAATACTGTGTATGAAATGGCAAAACAGACAAACGTGATGGCAATAAGTGCGATAATATGCGGAAAGACA
>CAZACO010000556.1:0-3469 GCA_964483185.1 uncultured Desulfobacteraceae bacterium | reverse complement strand
GATAGTAATCATGGCCGGCCTTCTTGTTTTGACAGACCGTCTTCACACCTGAATCTCGAATCGCTGGCATAAAAATACCCGTCCCAGATATCAATCCTCAATCATCAATCCAAGGCCCTTCGGCCGTCATTCATCGCCATTCAATCGTCATTTGGTTGTTTTTTCAATAGTCGATATTCAATCGTCAATTTCACCCTGTGAAATGGCTTTGTTTTCCTATTTCACTGGGGCATCAATCCAAAAGATACCCTCTTTCCTCTAACTCGGGAAACATTCGCCGCGTGCTTTCTAAGATATAAGCGCGCACCTCTTTGGCCGTGTTCAACAGCATGATGTTTTCCAGGTCGGACCGGGCCTGTTCCATGGGGATCGCCCTTACCATCTTTTTTATGAGGGGGATGGCCCTGGCATTCATGCTGAGCCCGTCGAGGCCGATCCCTAACAAAATGGAAATACACAGAGGATCTCCCGCCATCTCACCGCACAGGGAGACCCTGATCCCGGCATTTCTGGCCGCCGTGACCACCTGCCGAATCATCCTGAGGATGGCCGGATGAAATGGTTGGTACATATAGGCCACATGCTCGTTGATCCTGTCAATAGCGAGGGCATACTGAATAAGATCGTTGGTCCCGATACTGAAGAAATCGACATGGTGGGCCAGGATCTCGGCTATGGCAACGGCCGACGGGATCTCCACCATAATGCCGACTTCCAGGGTGTTATCGTATCGGATTTGCTCGCGGTCCAGATCCTGCCTGACCTGATCCAGGATCTCTTTCGCGTCCAACAGTTCCTGCAAACCGGATATCATGGGAAACATCAGTTGGATCCTGCCGAAGGCACTCGCCCTGAGAATCGCGCGAAGTTGGGTCTTGAATATCTCCCGTTCCTTGAGGCAGAACCGTATCGCTCTCAGACCGAGCGCAGGATTGTTTTCTTCGGATATGGCGATCGCTGATGCAAATTTGTCGCCCCCCAGATCCAGGGTTCGTATGCTGACCGGGGCGGGCCTCATGATCTCCGCGACCTCCCGGTAGTCCTCGAACAGATCCTCTTCCTTAGGGAAGCCATTTCCTCTGAGATAGAGGAATTCCGTCCTGTAAAGTCCGATCCCCTCACCGCCATAATCCTTGGCAGCAGTCACTTCTTCCAGGAATTCAATATTGGCGTTAATGGCAACCCGGTGCCCGTCAGGGGTCTCTGCTGGGAGATGACTCATCCTGGCGATGCTGGACTTATATTTCTGGAGCTGAAATTTCCGTTCCTGATACCGAATAATGGCGCTGTCTTCAGGATTGATAATGACCACCCCGGAACTTCCATCAACGATGAGGAGATCTCCGTCTTCCACCAAGGCAGTGGCGTGTTCAAGACCCACCACCGCCGGGATCTCCAGGGCCTGCGCCATAATAGCGGTATGAGATGTCCTCCCTCCCACATCCGTGATAAATCCCATTACCCTGGCGGTATTCAGTTCTGTCGTATCGGCCGGAGACAGATCATGTGCAACAATGATCACCCGCTGGTTGATATCACCCAGGCTGTGACTGGTATCCCCGGAAAGGGTCCTCTGGAGCCGCTCTGTAACATTCTCCACGTCGCTGATGCGATTGCTGATATAATCATCATCGATCTGTTCAAAAACCCTTCGTATCTCTTCCAACGATTTCTTGAGCGCCCATTCGGCATTTATCTTCTCCTCAAGAATCTTGCTGATGGTAGAATCGCGGAGCATGCTGTCCTTGAGGATCATTAGGTGGCTGTCTAAAATAAAGGCCTGGTCCTTCACCGTGTCCGGCATCTTGTTTTTGAGAGAAATAAATTGCTCCTCCACCGCGCGAAGGGCCTCTTCAAATCGTTCAACCTCCTTTTTCACCTGCTCTCCGTTGACAAAGCACTGGTAAAGGATCTTGGCCCTTGACCTGTCCACCAGATGGGCCTTGCCGATCACGATATCGGGGTAAACGGGAATTCCTCGCAGTTCTCTTTCTCCAGTAACAGGATCTTCTTTCATACCCTCTCCCCAAATCTCTCTTCAAACAGCTCACTCAGCTTTTCCATAAAACTCTCGGAATCCTCCCCTACAATCCTGGCCTCCATCTCGGTTCCTTTAGGGCATGCCAAGGTGAGGATAGATAAGATGCTGGAGCCATCCACTTCTTCGCTATCCTTCCTGAGAAAGAGCCGCGAATCATACTGTCTCCCCAGCTCCACTATCTTGGCGGCCGATCGGGCGTGCAGGCCCAGACTGTTCCTGACCTTGAGTTTTCTGACGGACTCCGCCCCACTCACCTCTTCCACTTCATCCTTTCTCTCAAGGCATTCCTTGTATACCTGCCGATACGCCAATCCTTCTTCCTTAGCGATCAGGGTAGCGATATCCTTGATACTCAGCCGGTTGGCTCTGATCAGTTCCTCTATTCGAGTCAAGGCCTCTTCACTCAATCCCCTGGATGTCTCTTTGGACCCACTTCCCGCAACCACTAATGTAAATTCTCCCCTGATCTTCTCTGGCGTGAGAGAGGCTAAGATATCGCCGGGGGTACCCCGCTGTACCTCCTCAAAGACCTTGGTCATCTCTCTCAACATGACCATCTGCCTCTCTCCGAATATCTCTTTCAGGTCACCTAACATCGCCTGAATACGATGCGGGGCCTCAAAAAAAACCATGGTACGGGTCTCTGAGACCAGCCTCTCCAATTCTCCTTTTCTCTTCCCGGACCTGTTTGACAGAAACCCTATGAATACGAAGCGGGCTGTCGGCAGGCCCGATACGGACAGGGCAGCCACCACAGCGGAGGGTCCTGGAATAGGCATCACTCGGATACCTTCCGCCACCGCCCGGTTTACCAAATAAACCCCGGGGTCTGAAATGCCCGGGGTCCCGGCATCGGTTACAAGGGCGAGGTCCAACCCGGACTGAAGCCGGCTGATGAGCTGTTCTGTTTTGGTGTTCTGGTTATGCTGGTGATAGCTCGTAACGGCAGTCTTGGCGCCGTAGTGCTCACAGAGACGTTTTGTGTGGGGAACATTCTCTGCGGCGATCATGTCAACGCTCTCCAGGATTTTCAAGGCCCTCAAGGTGATGTCTTCCAGATTGCCGATCGGAGTGGATACCACATACAGGGTTCCATACGTTTGACTGCGGTCAATAGCGGTATCTGGATCTTTCATTGCAGGCCCCGCCTAATAGGCCAGGTCAAAGGCATTCTTTATGACTTCAATTTCGGGTTCACCCGGTCCCAGGCAGACGGCTACCACGTCAAATCTGGCCTTGGTCTCGCAGCAGTTGTTTGATTTCATATAGGCCAGGGCGACCTTTGAGAGCTGCCGTCGTTTCTTTGCATTGACAGCCTCCTTGGCATAACCGAGGGTCTTTCCCTTCCTGGTTTTGATCTCGATGAAAACCAAGGTGTCGCCATCCTTTGCTATCAGGTCCACCTCCCCCAAGGGGCAGCGGTAGTTT
>CAZACO010000555.1:0-3479 GCA_964483185.1 uncultured Desulfobacteraceae bacterium | reverse complement strand
GCTCCGGCAGGCGTTTTCCGTGCACAGAAAGAGGATCTTCTTTCTGTTCAGATACGGCGTTATCAGGGCCGTCGCCTTTTCCTTTGCTTCATTCAGTGCCGTGGGATGCCTTTCGATGTCTCCCGGCTTTTCGATCCCCCGGTATCCGAGGCTCCCCTCAAAACGGGCGCCGACCGCATCAAAGAAGTATTTGGCCGTCAGATTCGTGCCTTCAAAGAGATTCTTTCCCTTTGTAGCACCCACGGCGAGCAGACACCCGCGGCGCCACTTCCTCCCGGGATCCGCCAGCCCGAGGACATATTTTCTTGACCAGAGGGCCTGCGAGCGGTCAATAACCGCCTTCATCTGGGCCGTAGGGCCGTAAAAAAAGATAGGCGTTGCCATGGCAATGATGTCTGCTTGCCTCAGTAGTAGATAAAGCTGCTGCATGTCGTCGTCGATGGGGCAGAAACCCTTTTTTTCACAGGTACCGCATTCCTCACATGGGGAGACCTTTTTTTTGGCAACGTCCACCAACCGGGTCAGGGCCCCGAGCCTTTCCGCCTCAGCGAGAAACGCCGAGAGCAAGACAGCGGTATTCCCCTTGGTTCTCGGGCTTCCCTGTAATCCGAGTACAAACATTTAAGCATTCCTTTCCTGACCCATGGCAGGCACCCGCTCTTTCAGAACGACTTGACAGAAGAATTTGGGCGCTGATGAACGCGGACTATCTCTGGTTTTCTATCTGTTTTCCGCCAAATGAAAGGCGGATGAAGTATCCGGGGAAATCTGCGTCCCCGAAATGGCTATTTTAAAACTTAACCGGTATCAGCATCAGAAGGGAGACGGTCTCCTCTCAGGAACATAGGCATGGGGGATCTTCCCTTCATTCCATTCCCTTGAAACGTAGAGATTGCAGTAGCAGCTCCCATACGCCTTGACATCCTCTTCTCTGTAAATGCACGGGCAAAGGATATCCCGGTCCTTGTCCCGATGCCCAGATGCCAGCCGGCACGGGCAGGACATGTAGCCGTAGCGTTCTTTGTTGACAATGAGCGCCTCGAGGAGTTCAAAGACCCTTTCCCTGTCCTTATTGAACAGGTATCCTTTGGGCTCCTGTGCCTTCCTCAACGTCTCGTAAAGCCTTTCCACTTCATTCATAGCCCCAGCGCCTCCCTGATTTCATCTTCCTTGTATCCGACAATGACCTTTTCTCCGATGATAATGGTAGGGAACGAGCAGTTGGGATTCCATTTCTTGACGTCTTCCAGTATAGCCGCCCGTTCCTCTCCCTCAAGCAGATCCACGTCTTCAAATTCGTACTCCACCTGACACTCATCCAATAACCTTTTCGTGGCCTTACAATGGCCGCAGGTACTGAGCGTGTACATTTTTACTGTCCCTTGCATCCCCATCCTCCCCGTTTTCGTGGCTTACAGACGATCCTTGCATCCTATGAAAGCAGACTAGTCCCCTTGCTCTGCCATGTGGTCATCATATAATGTCTCAAGGGCCAGTTTATGTTTAGCCTCTTCCTGGGCCAACATCTTAAAGACCTTTATGAGTTCTGCTCCATCCACCTTTTTTCCCAGTTCATTGTATAACGCCAGTGATTTTTCTTCCCGCTTCATTGCAAGCCTCAAGGCGTCTACATAAGACATCCCTTTCTGGTATGTCATGTCCACCATGTAATCGCTGCGCTTGATATCGGGAATCCATTCAAATTTATAGCCAGACACCGCATTTTCGCCCTTGAGGAATCCCTCCAAAAGGGCCTGATGCTTTTGCTCTTCTTTTGCAAAGCCCTCAAATGTCTCTTTGCCCCAGGCATATGGCTCGAGCCTGCTGGCTTCCTCATAAAAGGCGACGGCTTCCTTTTCTTTCTCTATGGCAAAACGAATAATTGCTTCAAACGTCTCAAAGCTCATGATTTCCTCCTGATTAATTTAATAGGTCACATCACATCCTTGTCACTCTCTTCTATTGCCCTGTCTATTTCCGCCTTCAGTTGAGGAGGCAGGCCAGGGATATCAACGCTCAAAAAACCGCGAACAATGGTGGAGGTCGCTTCATCTTCGGTGAGCCCACGGGACATCAGATAGGCAATCTCTTCCTGAGCAATCTTACCCACTGCCGCCTCATGAGACATCTCAACGCCATCAACATGGCCCTCCAGTTCGGGTATGGCATGGATAAGCCCGCCATTGAGGAGAAGACCCCGACATTCCAGATGGGCCTTAATATCCGCCACTTCCCCTATTAGATGCCCCCTGGCAATAATATTGCCACCGTTACTGATGGTTCTGGCCACAATTTCAGCCCGGTTGCCCGGGTGTTTAAGAAATATCCTCCCGCCAACATCATATTCGGAACCCGGGTGCCCCACAATGATCGAGTAAAACCGGGCCACCGCGTCTTTACCGACCAAATGGGTTGTGGGATACATTTGCAAAGAGCGGACCGGTTTCATGCAGATGTAATTGTTGAGAAATAAGCCCCCTTCCTCTACCCTTGCCACCGAACGCGGACGCACGATCATATCTTCTGCCCAGTTGTGGATCATCGTAAAGGTCAATTTGGCGTTTTTCTTCACAAAAAACTCCGAGATCCCCACATGGAGGCCCCTTTTCAGATGGGGTGACGTGGCGCACCCTGTAATGATATGCAGCTCCGAATCCTCCTCAGCAATGATGATGTTATGTACATTTTGCTGAACGCCATCCTTATCCAAGTAAAGGCAGGCCTGAATAGGATAGATCGATTTACTCCCCGCACGGGCCCGGATAACATACCCATCATGCAATCCAAGTTCTGCGGCAGCAGTATATTTGTCCGCATCCACGGCCGCCAGCTTCCAGTAATACTCCCGGATCCAGTCATGGTGTTCCAGTGCCCTACGGATAGGGATGACCTCCATCCCATCTTGCTGCGAATGACAATGAACCACCTCCGTATCTTTCTGAAAATAGGTGCCGCACCTTTCCTTTTTGGTGACATCGAGCCCCGACATGATAAGCTGCTTCTGCTCTTCTTCCGGCAGGGCGCAAAGGTCTTCATCAGCCATGTAAGAATGGGGCACCGGTGCATCATCAAATTCTTTAAGATTGACGTCCGGACCGATCGCGCCCTTCTTCTCTATTGCCCTGTTCGCACGCTCCCTTAATTGATCGTCGATATACATCGCACACACTCCTCATATCCGGACTCACTCACGCAGCTTAGTATCTCACGTGGGTTACTTACACAGCTCAACATCCCGTCGTAGAGCACCTGACCCTTGTCGGCAGCCACATAGTCCAAAATAAATCCTGTATGGGTTATGATCAGCCCCATCTTTGTCCTGTCAAGTTTTGCCTGCATCTTGGTTTTTGTATCAACATCGAAAACGCTCTTTTCCAGCAAAGAGGCAATGGTCTTACCCACTAGAGTGATATTCTCCATATCGACCCCTGATTCGGGCTCGTCAAAAAGCATCAGGTCAGGGTTCTGCGCCAACAACT
>CAZACO010000554.1:0-3483 GCA_964483185.1 uncultured Desulfobacteraceae bacterium | reverse complement strand
GGATGGCATCGCTTCCCTGAATCAATGTCTCCCTGACCCCGTGAAACCCGGGGATAAGGGAAGGGATTTTAGATTTTGGATTTTGGATCTCGGATTTTGGATTTTGAACTGACATATCATTTGGCCTTCTACTGTCATTAGGTGGTCATTCAGTGTGCCCTTGATCATCGTTTAACTCATCCCTGCGGAATTTACCTGTTACGGAATAATGGGCTTGCGTGCACTTCGCATTTTCAATATTCAATTTTCAATCCTCAATTCTCAATCCCGATCACCTCCAGCCCTCTCTGTTCGAGGGCGGTTATCCGGTCTCTGAAGAGGGCGGCATCTTCAAATTCCAGTTTTGAGGCCGCCTCTATCATCTTCGCCTTGAGTTCCTCTATCATCTTATCTAAAAGCTCTGGCGTCATGTATGACGCTTCCTCTTCTGCCAGGGCCGGCACGGTGACATAGTCGGCCTCGTAAGGAGACGTCAGGATAGCGTCGATGTTTTTCTGAATCGACGCGGGTGTAATATGGTTCACCTGATTGTATTCCAATTGAATTTCACGACGCCGGGTGCTTTCCCTGATGGCCCTCTCCATGGAGCCGGTGATCTGGTCTCCGTAAAGGATCACAGTGCCGTTGATATTCCGGGATGCCCGGCCGCAGGTCTGTATGAGAGACCTCTCGGACCTGAGAAAACCCTCCTTGTCTGCATCCAGAATGGCCACCAGGGACACCTCCGGGAGGTCGAGGCCCTCGCGCAACAGGTTGATGCCGACCAGTACGTCAAAGATCCCTAATCGAAGATCCCTGATGATTTCCATCCTCTCAATGGTCTTGATATCCGAGTGCATATACTGGACCTTGACATCCAGGTCTGCATAATACTCTGTGAGGTCTTCGGCCATCCGCTTGGTCAGGGTCGTAACCAGGACCCGTTCGTCCTTCTCCACCCTCTCCCTGATCCAGCCCAACAGGTCATCCACCTGGTTGGCAGCGGGTCTGACCTGGATCTCCGGATCAATGAGGCCTGTGGGCCGGATAATCTGTTCCGCGGTCATCTGGCTCTTCTGGAGTTCATAAGGCCCGGGTGTGGCAGACACATAGATGGCCTGGTGGACCCTGGACTCGAATTCCTCGAACCTGAGGGGCCGGTTGTCCAGGGCCGAGGGGAGGCGGAACCCGTACGTGACCAGGGTCTCCTTCCTGGATCTGTCTCCCCTGTACATCCCGATGAGCTGGGGAACGGTGATATGGCTTTCATCGATGAACAGGAGGAATTCCCTGGGGAAGTAATCGAGGAGGGTAGGGGGGGGCTCCCCGGGCGCCCTTCCGGTGAGGTGCCTGGAATAGTTCTCTATGCCGTGACAGTAACCGATCTCCGCCATCATCTCCAGGTCGAACCGGGTCCGCTCCTCGATGCGCTGGGCCTCCAAAAGCTTCTCCACTCCATGGAAATATTCCACCTGTTCGGTGAGTTCCTTCTTGATCTGCCCGATGGCCCGCTCTCTGATGTCTACGGTGGTGACATAGTGCGTGGCAGGATAAATGGTGACACGGTTGAGGTGATTGAGCGTCTTCCCGGTCAATGGATCGATCTCCTGAATCGATTCCACTACATCTCCGAAGAAGTTGATCCTCACGGCCCGGTCCTCTTCATGGACCGGATAGATGTCCAACACGTCCCCCCTGGCGCGAAATCGGCCTCTGAAGAAATCCATATCGCCGCGCTCATAGTGGATATCGACCAACTTCCTGACGGCATCTTCCCTCGACATGACCGCGTTGGTTTCGAGGCAGAGGAGCATATCGTAATAGGCCTCTGGCGAGCCGAGCCCGTAGATACACGAAACGCTTGCCACAATGATGACATCGTCCCGGTCCAGCAGGGACCGGGTGGCCGCGTGGCGCATCTTGTCGATCTGCTCATTGATGTGGGAATCTTTCTGGATATACGTATCGCTCTGGGGAATATAGGCCTCGGGCTGGTAGTAGTCGTAGTAGCTGACAAAGTACTCTACGGCGTTGCGGGGAAACAGGCGCTTCAGTTCGCCGTAGAGCTGGGCGGCCAGGGTCTTGTTGGGCGCGATGACCAGGGCCGGTTTCTGGACGGCTGCGATGACATGGGCCATGGTGAAGGTCTTTCCCGACCCGGTGACCCCGAGGAGGACCTGGTGCCGGAGCCCCCTGTCAACACCCTGTGTCAGGGTTTCGATGGCCTGAGGCTGATCTCCACAGGGTGCAAGATCGGTCTCGATCTCAAACATCGAGCCTCCAGACAGTCCCCCCGGGGCCGTCTTCCAGGACAACTCCCATCCCTTTCAGACGGTCACGGATGGCATCGGATGTGGCCCAGTCCTTCTGTGACCTGGCAAGGGACCGTTTGTCGATGAGGGCTTCGATCTCTGCGGAATCCACACGTGTCGATGCATCTGTCAATTGTGCGAAAAAGTCGGCAGGTGTTTCATGGAACAGGCCGAGGATGCGGCCGGCCTCAAGGATCTGGAGACGGTCGCTTTCCAGGGCGAGGCGGGTGTCTTCATCCGTCGGGCCTTCGGATGCGTCCATGACCCGGTTCATCTCCCTGACCTTCTCGAAAATGAGGCCGATAGCGCCTGCCGTGTTGAGATCGTCATCCATCATTTCCATAAAGCGCTCCATAAACGGGGTAGGAGAACCCTCCCCGGAGGTCCGGGGGGGCGGTCCGGCCAGGTCTTGCAGGCGCTGGAAGGTGCGGTAGATGCGGACGAGCCCGGACTGGAGACCGAGCACATCGCTTTTGGAAAAATCAAGGGGTCCCCTGTAATGTTTTGACAGGAGGAACAGCCTCAGCACCTCGGGATGATATTCTTTAAGCGCATCGCGTATGGTCAGAAAATTCCCCAACGATTTTGACATCTTTTCAGATTCGACCGTCACAAAGCCGTTATGGACCCAGGTGCGGGCAAATCCCCCGCCATTGGCGCAGACGGACTGTGCCCTTTCATTTTCGTGATGGGGAAAGAGGAGATCCCGTCCGCCCCCGTGGATGTCAAAGGTGAGGCCCAGATATCGGTTGCTCATGACGGAGCATTCCAGATGCCATCCCGGCCTCCCCGGACCCCAGGGGCTGGGCCATTGCGGTTCCCCTTCTTTGGCGCTCTTCCACAGGACAAAGTCCATAGGGTGCCGCTTCCGGTCATCCACGGCGATCCGGCTTCCTGCCTTCATATCCTCCAGTTTCCTGCCCGAGAGTTCGCCGTAGCCTTTGTACGCCTCTACTGAAAAATAGACATCCGTTCCCTCGACATAGGCATATCCCCGATCCAGCAGGGCGGTGATCATGTCGATCATGCCGTCGATGTGTTCGGTGGCCTTCGGCTCTACGTCCGCCTTCAACACGCCTAATTTCCCCATGTCTTCGTAAAACGCATCAATAAATTCCTGGGCCAGAGCGCCGGTCTCCTTCCCGGTGAGCCTTGCCCTTTCAATGATCTTGTCATCCACATCGGTGAAGTT
>CAZACO010000553.1:0-3483 GCA_964483185.1 uncultured Desulfobacteraceae bacterium | reverse complement strand
GGAATGGATTTCATTATTCCCAGGAATCTTGTTCATGCAAGTGATGTTATTTATAAATTTCGTAAAGAAATATCTGCAAAAGCGAAATATCGCCTTTTTAATAAGAATACGGGAGAACCTCTTAAGGTTGTTGATCATGTTGGATGTCATTATGCAAAGATCTTCCCGTCGCACGGGATAGGCGGAGCTGAATATCCTTATGTACTGACTGGAATGATAGATGAATGGGGAGGGGAACAGGTGGATTATCCGGAACGGCGTCATTGCTGTGGATTTGGTTTCAGACAATATCTGCTTAAATCAAACCGGGGATATTCAGTATCCAACTCTAAAAAGAAATTTGACTCAATGCAGCCGTTCAAACCTGACCTGATCATAGCAAACTGCCCCGGCTGCACCTTTTTTCTAGATAGATGGCAATACGTTATTGCAGAACAGACAGGAATTACATATGGCCAAAATGGTTATGGTATCCCTGTATTAACTTATGAAGAGATTGCAGGACTTCTGTTAGGATATGATCCCTGGGATATCGGACTACAAATCCACCAGGTATCAGTCGAACCTTTGCTTGACAAGCTGGGGATTAATTACGATCCGGAACAAAAATATATGGGACTAAATGGTGTGGATGTCGGCAAGCCTGAACTTCCGATGGTTTTAAAATGTTAGTAACCAACATTCAAATACCTGTCTCAACCTGCCATACCTGATTAATAATAAAAGTAATATATAAAAAACAATAATTATCTTGAAATGAAAACAACTGATGTATTAGTAATAGGGGGAAGTGCGGCTGGTATGGTTGCTGCCCTTACTGGTAAATCATCCTGGCCAAAAAAGAGTTTTATTTTAGCAAAGAAACAAAAGGAGGTGATGGTTCCATGTGGAATACCTTACATATTCGGAACTCTTGACAATATTGACCAGAATGCCATGCCAGTCGACACTATGATGGCAAAAGCTGGTGTTGAATCTATTGTGGATGAAGCAACTTTTATAACCACTGAAAACAAGATGGTGGATTTTGTCAGCGGTGAAACAATAAAATATGATAAACTGGTCATTGCCACCGGTTCGATCCCTTTAAAACCCAAATGGCTGACAGGAGGAGACAAGGAGAATGTATATACAATCCCGAAAGATAAGATCTACCTTGAAGAAATGAAGAACAATCTTGCTTCATTAAAAAGAATTGTAGTCATCGGCGCAGGGTTCATCGGTGTTGAATTTTCCGATGAACTTGCAAAAAGCGGCCATGAAGTTATGCTCGTAGAAAAACTACCGGACATTCTCAGACTTGCTTTCGATTCAGAAGTCTCAAAAAAGATTGAAGAAATACTTGTTAACAGAGGAGTTAACGTTATAACTGGAAATGGAATAAAAGAGATCCTTGGTGGCAAACGAGTTGAAAAAGTGGAACTTGAAAACGGTCAAATTTTTAATGCTGATGCAGTAATTCTATCAATCGGGTATAAACCGAATGTTGAACTTGCACGTAAATCCGGAATATATGTTGACGAAAGCAATTTTATTGCTGTTGATGAATATATGCGTACGCATGTAAAAGACATTTTTGCCATAGGCGACTGCGCACAAAAGCGTGATTTCGTTACCCGCGCGAGAGTCCCTACCATGCTTGCATCAACAGCTTGCGCCGAAGCACGGATTGCCGGAATGAATCTTTTCAACCTGAGCGTGGTTAAAACTTTTAGCGGAACAATAGCAATATATTCCACTGCATTAGGGAACACCGGATTCGGAACAGCCGGAATAACTGAAGCAAGAGCAAAAGAAGAGGGTATTGATATCATTACCAGCACATTTGAAGGTATTGATCGGCATCCAGGAAACCTTCCTGATGCACATAAACAGCTTGTTAAAATGATCGCTGCACGACAGTCAGGTGTGATAATCGGTGGCGAAGTAATAGGCGGACTAAGTGCTGGAGAACTGACAAATGTAATCGGACTGATAATCGAGAACAGGATGACAGTCAATTCTCTGCTTACAACACAGATTGGTACTCATCCATGCCTTACTGCTTCACCGGCAGGTTATCCGTTAATCAAAGCAGCTGAGTTAATTGCTGCTAAATTGAGGAACAGATGATAATTGCCTTAAAAACACACTTCCGGGTTTCATATTCCGACACGGATCAGATGGGATTCATGCATCATTCCAATTATTTAAAATATTATGAAACTGCACGGTGGGAATTGTTCCGAAGTATTGGAATGCCCTATCACAAGATAGAGGGAGAAGGGATAATTTTCCCGGTAACAGACATATCCGTAAAATACATTAAACCTGCATATTATGATCAGGAAATTTCAATTGACACAGCAATAAAATCTTTAACAGGTGCCAGGATGATATTTTATTTTCTTGCAACCAACGAGAATGGTGAAACGATCAATGAAGCTCAAATAACAGTTGCGAGTGTCAGGAAGATCAACAACAAGGCATGTCAGATGCCAAAAAGCATTTTTAACAGATTAAAGGAATTAATGAATAATCAATGAAAATAATAAAGATAGGTATAATTATTTGCGACAGGTATCGGGCTTGTACGGGAGGCAAATGCTTAAGATCAGCTGCCAGTCGCGAAGGAGGATTTTCAATTTATAGAGATATGGAGATTGAGATTGCAGCTTTTACTTCTTGCGGTGGTTGTCCTGGGGGAAATATTGAATATGCACCGGAGGAAATGAAAAAGAACGGAGTGACTCACATTCACTTTGCAACAGGATTTCTGGTTGGTTATCCTCCATGCCCGTATATGGAGCATTTCAAAGAATTCATTGAAGAAAAATATGGTATGAAAGTAGTCTTTGGCACACACCCCATACCTCAGAAATACTTTCTGACCCACACAAAACTTAATACCTGCAATACAGAATTTCTTCAGGAATCAATTAAGTCCACACTTACAGATGAATATACACGGATCAGCTATGATTGAAATTGCAACAAAATGACTTCAGTTTTAAATGATATCACTTTTTTACAATGCCCGGGATAAATCAATTTCCAGACAGAACTTGAGAAGGCTCAAATAATATCTGTTCTCCACTTTTTTTTAACGACATCCGATTTTATCCCAGGTATGTCTAACCCTTGAAACCCAGAGAAATACCTATTCCTCTTTTTCTAATTCTCCAAGTCGCTTTTCAATTTCTTTCTGAGAACGTTTTAAGGTTTCAGCTTCCGACTTAAGCATTTTAATCTCATCTTCCTTGCTCATGGAAGGCATCCATGGATATCCCGGCATATAACCCTGAAAATTAGGTGCAAAACCCCATCCGCGACCGAAACCTCTGCCACGGCCAAATCCTCTTCCAAATCCGTATCCTCTGACCATTCCTCTTCCAGTTCCTTTCATATAACCGGGTGAGTCAAATCCATAACAATAACCAAATGCTCTTCCGGAGCCGGGACCCTGTCCCAACGGTCCGGTACGATCTCCTCCTGGCATAATTT
>CAZACO010000552.1:0-3492 GCA_964483185.1 uncultured Desulfobacteraceae bacterium | reverse complement strand
ATTGCATATTGGGTATAAGCTTAACCCTCACCCGCGACCGGTTGCCAGAAGATAAAGGGGAAGCAGACCATGTCTCAACAACTTGTGCTTGTGATTGATGACGAAGAAAACATGCGGCATATGTTGAAAACAATGTTAGAAAAAGCGGATTACTCTGTTGAGTGTGCCGGCGACGGCATGGAGGCCCTCCAATATATGGCAACAACCGATTTTGATTACATCCTCTGTGATATAAAGATGCCGCGTATGGATGGGATGGCCTTTTTGAGTGAGGCCGGTAACCGGTATCCTGAAAAGACCTATATCATGATGTCTGCTTATGGAACCGTGGAAACCGCCTTGGAGGCGATAAAGAAAGGGGCCTACGATTATATCTCAAAGCCATTTAAGACAGATGAGGTCCTTTTGACCTTAAAAAAGGCCGAGGAACGGGAGGGTCTCAAGGAGGAGAATTTAAGGCTGAAAGACAGGATCAGCGAGATCGAAAAACGATACTCATTTGGGAACATCATTGCACGCAGCGAGGCCATGGCCCATGTCTTTGAGCTTGTGGAAAAGGTCGCCGAGCACAAGACGACCGTGCTTATTACAGGAGAGAGCGGGACCGGCAAGGAGCTGATTGCCAAGGCGATTCACTCAAATGGCTCAAGATCGTCAGAGGCCCTGGTAGGTATTAACTGCGGGGGTATCCCCGAAAACCTCCTTGAAAGCGAGCTGTTCGGGTATAAGAAAGGGGCGTTCACAGATGCCGGCAGGGATAAGCCGGGCAGGTTTGAGGAGGCGGACAAGGGGACGATATTTTTAGATGAGATCGGTGAACTGCCATTTTCTCTCCAGGTCAAACTCCTGCGCGTATTGCAGGAAGAAGAGATCTCCCCCTTAGGCGGCGTGGGCTCAAAAAAAATCGATGTGAGGGTGATTGTCGCCACCTCAAAGGATTTGGAGAATGAGGTGAAGGAAGGGCGATTTCGTGAGGATCTTTATTATCGAATCAATGTCGTGACCATTCATCTCCCGCCGTTGAGAACAAGGAAGGGAGATGTTTCCCTGCTTATCGGTTACTTTGTGGATATGTTCAACGAAAAACTGAAAAAAAAGGTGGAAGCTCCCACTTCTGCAGCCATGTCCATGCTGATGGGATACCATTGGCCGGGCAATGTGAGGGAACTGGAAAATGTTATGGAAAGGGCGGTTCTCCTTGCCGCCGGCCGGTGGATAACGCCGAAGGAGCTTCCGTCGAGGCTGGTCCGGAACATGGGCCTTCCTCAAGATCTTGACCGCGTTGAGACGCTTTCGATCAAGAAGGCCTCCAAACGGCTGCAGCGTGATCTTATCACAAGGGCCTTGAAAGCGACGAACGGAAACAGGACCCAGGCTGCCAAACTTCTGGAGATCAGCAGGCCGATGCTGATATCCAAAATTAAGGAATACGGGTTGTAAGATGGTAGCCGTTCATAGGT
This sequence comes from uncultured Desulfobacteraceae bacterium, assembly GCA_964483185.1. Taxonomy (GTDB): domain Bacteria; phylum Desulfobacterota; class DSM-4660; order Desulfatiglandales; family Desulfatiglandaceae; genus CAZACO01. The sequence goes on along the minus strand of CAZACO010000552.1, from coordinate 2,032 downwards.
TCGGGGTTCAAAGGTTCAAAGGTTCGATTCGGTAGTTTTACCCCTCAGACTTCACTGTTTGCGCCTTCATCAGACCGGCCCTCCCAGCGGCCAGCGGCCGCCCTCATATCATATATATCTTGAATTCTCCCTTTTCGCGAACCGTTGCAGACAGCAACCTGCTCGCGAGTCCTCCTTGTTCGATGCCGACGTCACTGACATCGCGACCCTCTGTATCGCTGTAGGCCAAAGTGATAGCGGCTGCCATGTGGAGGGCATTTTCAGAAAGCTCCCCAGAGAGAAGCGCTGTAGGTCCGGGTACGGAAACCGATCTCAGGAGGGTATCCTGTTCACCTGCCAGGGTCCGGATGATGTTATTTTCCGTCTTGTTCCTGCCCACCACGATCTTTGTATGCGGTCCAATCCGGAAATGCCTCCCTAATTTCAGGAGTTCTAACTCCTTCGTTTCTATGTCAGTCTTGGCGGTGAGCAGGTCTTTCAGTCGGCGTGAAAATCCCTTTTCGGTCAAGAGACATCCCCCTGCCGGTGAGGGATATCCTCTGATGTTTAGCCGTTTCGCCATCTCTATCTGCGGCTTTCTCGAACGTCCTTGAAAATCAAGGAGTCGCTCCCGTTGGACCCATCCTTTTTCTTCAGGAATGGTTGGCGCAAGGCGCGTTGCCGAAAGGGGCCTCAGGAGGAGTCGACCGAGCCCGCTTTCCGTGGCAACCAGATTCAGAGAGCCCTTGTTCTGGGACATGGGCCTTTGGCCCAAGACCTCGCCCGTAAAAACAAAACCGGCGCCTTCCGGTTCCAGCATCTCGCCGGCAATTCGAAACATCAGGGCGTGGCAGTCAACGCAGGGATTCATGTTGTTACCATAGCCATGTTTCGGGTGTTTGACCACTTCCATGTGGCGCCCGGTAATGTCTACCACTTTAAGCGCGAGGCCGATGGCGAGGGCCGATTTTTTGGCCTTCCCGGAACTGAAAAAGGGAGTTTCAAAAAAAAGGGCCAGGACATCTATGCCCTGGGCCCTTATCACCTCAGCGGCTAACATGCTGTCGAGGCCCCCTGAAAAAACGCAGATTGCTTTCATATCAATTCTTTAATGTTCTATAATCCTGCCTCTGTTAACGATTCTATCAGGGATTTTTGTTCTTTTGTCAGCTTTTTTGGAACGGCGATGTTGATTTCGACATAGGCATTCCCCTTGCCGGTATCCTTATAGTGGGGCATGCCATACCCTTTCAGCCGGAATTTTGCATTATCCTGTGTGCCGGGGGGGATTTTCAGCTTTAATACCTTTTGCTCGATGGTCGGCACCTCAATTTCGGCGCCTAACGCGGCTTCAGAAAACCTGATTTTTTTCTTGGAATAGAGGTTTGCACCTTCCCTTCTGAAAACCGGGTGATCGAGCTCTTTGATCTGGATATAGAGATCGCCTGGTGGACCCCCATAAAGGCCGGGTTGACCCTTTCCCTGCAACCTTAATTTTTGTCCCCCGTTTATGCCGGCGGGAACTTTGACAGAGACCCTCTCCTGACGTCCGTCAATCTGATAGGCGATCGTTTTGTTCGTAACGCTGCACAGTTCCTCTAACGTCATGGGGAGTTCATAGACCAGGTTCTGCCCCTTTGTCCCTTGACCATGGCCTTGAAACCCACTGGAACCATGGCCGAATCCCCCTGTCCCGCCATACATCTGGCTAAATGGATTCTGGCCCCTTCCGCCACCACCAAACCCGAATTCCCTGAAGATACTCCCTAAGTCGAAGCCTCTGAAGATATCTTCCTGTGAGAATCGGTTTTGGAAGCCTTCGGCGCCGAACATGTCATACTGCTTCTTTTTCTCTGCATCACGCAAGACGGCATAGGCCTCATTGATATCCTTAAACGACGCTTCGGCGGACTTATTTCCTTTGTTGTGATCCGGATGGTATTTAAGGGCCAGCTTACGGTAGGCCTTTTTGATATCTTCAGGGGAGGCTGATTTGGAGACTCCTAAGATCTTGTAGTAGTCTTTTCCAGGCATGTCCTTGGGATGCTCACAA